>DAOWMA010000121.1 GCA_030643345.1 Spirochaetaceae bacterium | reverse complement strand
TATTATTACCCAAACAATGTACCATATTAGATTAATTAGAAAAAAGAAGGCCCCTTTAAGGACCTTCTCATAAGTGAATCTATTTTTTGTAGAGCTTTCCAGGAATCTGATACCAATCACTTTCCGGAGTAATACCGCTAAAATATCCATCAATTAATTCTACCAGCTTAGCAGCCATTGCATCAAAATCCTGTTCAATCGTACCTGCAAATGGTCCGCCCTTATCTATCTCAGCCTTGGCAAAATCGGTTCCGTCGATACCGACAACCTTTACATCAATTCGGCCTGAAGCCTCTAAAGCCTGAGTTGCTCCATAGGCAGGTTCATCCCATCCAGCCCAGATACCTGCGATTGCACGTTCGGCACTGTCGGCCGTTATTACATCTTCTGTAATCTTCCGGGCATTATCTACAGGACCAGGTACGTCAATATGAAATTTATTGACAACAGAAATTCCCGGATAACTGTTTAAAACCTCTTCAGCTCCGACGGCTCTGGCGCGTACTCCGGGATGGGGATCATGTGTATACATTATTACATCACCCTTTTCTCCGATAGCCTCTGCCAACAGTTTGGCTGTCTTTCGTCCAAGGTCGGCATTGTCTGATGTAATATTAAGAATTACTCCCTCAGCGAGTCCGGCATCAAGACCAAATACGGGAATTCCTGCGTCTTCTGCAGATTTAAGGCCTTTCGTCATCTGAGCGGGGTCTCCCATTCCAAGAACAATTGCATCCACATTCTGTGCTACAGCATCTTCAATACGGCTTACCAGAAGACCGAAATCCCCTGCCGTATCAGACACATTGACTTTCCATCCTTTTCCAGAGGCATTACTCTTGAATTGCTCAATTACATAAGCAGTAGTAGCATTTGCCATATAAGGCGTTACGACTGCTACCGTTTTTACATCCTGTCCTTTTTCCGGGCTTCCCCCGGAAAAGACAGGAGTGGTGATAACCACAGCAAAAAATACTGTGATCAAAACAAAACTGATTTTTTTCATATCTTCCTCCATATTTTTTATACCCTATGGGTATGTTTTCAATGATTTAGCCAATCTGGTATTTTCCTGAATGACTCTTTCAAGGATGGATACAGTTCTTTGAATATCTTCATTCCATGGGCATAGAAGTCATTTAACTTTTTGTCAGGAAGGTATTCCTTTTCTATTTTTAAAAAGCCCGGGGGAAGTTTGTAAGTATCAAACCATCCCAATGCCCTGCCTGCCAGTACTGTATTACCCAGCACTCCTGTTTCTCTTGCATTGGATGTAATCAATACCGTACATCCTGTAACGGAAGCAAGAATTTCCGCCCAGAGGGGATCTCTTGCTCCGCCCCCGGATAAGTAGATCTGCTTATCCGATTGATTTACCGGAGAAATCATATCAAGAATCGATTTAAGTGAATACGAAGTTCCTTCCAACACGGCCCGAAACATTTCGGATTGTCCGGTATCCCGTCCCATCCCGATGAAGGCACCCCGGGCATCCGGGTCACGAAAGGGAGAACGTTCTCCAGTTAAATAGGGAAGATAAAATACACCTCCTGAACCGGGTGGGGCATTGCTTGCCTTCTTTGTATAGGTATCAAACATATTATCCGAAAGACTGTTGTTTCCATCAGTCAGAAAAGTGTTAAGGGCCCACTCAACATTTCCTCCGGTTGTAAGCATGGGACCGATATTGATCACCTGGTTCGGGTCAGGATGCCTTAAATTAAAAATTCCCGAATCGGGATTGACTGTTCTCTCTCCTGTTACAGCAATCCAGCCGGAAGTGCCCAGATAACAGGAAATTACACCTGTTTCGCCAGCTCCTGCTCCGATAGTTGATGCGCCGGCATCTCCTGCGCCATGGATAACCGGTAGCCCTTCAGAAAGTCCTGTTTCCCAGGCAGCCTCCGGAGTTACCCATCCTGTTATTTCATCAGCAGGGACCAGTTCCGGAAGATTCTCTTTGGTAAGTCCCAGATAATTCAAAATATTTAAATCCCATCGATTCGACTTGAAATTCATCAGACCTGTGGAGGCTGCGTTTGTATAATCAGTTACATACCGATTGGTCAGTTTCCAGCAGACATAATCATGAGCACCCAGCAGTATTTTTGTTTTACTATTAATTTTATAGCTTTCATTGTTTTTTAACCAGAGAATCTTGCATGACAAACTTGCTGGATCAAAAAGATTCTCTGTGGTATTCACAAGAAAATTTTCTCCCAGATCTTTGTTTATCTGAATCCATTCATCTCTGGCCCGGGTATCAGAATATAGTATTGCATTCCCAAAGACCCTTCCATTGGAAATACGGATCAGGTCCTGCATCTGGCCGCTTAAAACCAAAGCTTCCGGTGCAGTTTCTTTCTGAGAGGAGTATATTTCGTGCACTCCTTTTCGAAAGGCGTCCCACCAAAGAAGGGGGTCCTGTTCTACTCGGGAAGCTTCCGATTCCAGAGGATAAGAGTGGACAGAAGTATGTAATATATTCCCGGAGCGTTCTACAAGTGATACTTTAGCAGCCGTTGTACCGATATCTACCGAAATCACTGTATGCATTTTGTACCCTCCAGAAATGGATGAAATCCTTTTAAAAAATCGGAGAATAGATCTGTACCTGCCTGAGCTGCTTTAAGAAATGAGGTCCCTACTATTACTGCATCAGCACCCAGATCAGCTGCCAGTTTTGCATCATCAGGGGTGTTAATCCCAAATCCAAGCGCTACTGGTAATTCATAAGATTCAGCTCTTTTCCTAATGGTCAGTAGTCGTTCTTTTAATTTGTTATTACCCGTTATCTGACCCCCGGTACTCCCCCCAGTAGATTGTAGATATAGAAATCCTGTGGTTAGTCGGATAATCTCTTCAATTTCCTGTTCCGAATGATTAATCCCAATGAAATTTACTACTTCAATTCCTGTACCCAGAGATGCTCTGTATAGGTTTTCCCGGTTTTCTACCGTTATATTAGGAACGAGGATTGCCTCAAGATCTGTTTTACTACATTCTTCGATAATCAAATCAATACTATTGAGGTCCAGAGTTTCATTGTAGAGCATGGATAATCCATGCATACCTGCTGAATGGACTATTAATCCTGATCCGCTTAGATATTCCTTCAGTTCGGTTTTTCTCTGACTGAGATCCTTTAAGGCTTTGCTAATAATATGACCATCCAGATAGGGATTTTCGATAGGAATTCCCACCTCCATGAACTTTAGTCCCAGTTGGAAACAGATAGTCGCTATTCTTTCAAAGTCCTCTGGATTCGGATAGAGTGCCGGGAGATATCCTATTAGAGGAGGGGACCCTTCTTCCTTTCTAAATCTTAATATTTCTGTTCGCATCTATGCCTTCTTTTTTGCCAGGCTGGATAGGAGGACAGCGAGAATTATTATAATGCCTGTAAGAATCGATTGAACATAGGTATTGATTCCCATAATATTCAGTCCGTTTCCCATTACCCCCATAATAAGAACCCCTAGAAGGGTTCCTAACAGATTCGCTTCTCCTTCCCTGAAAGCGGTCATTCCCAGAAAAACAGCTGCCGCGGCATTTAACATAAAAGGAGATCCTGCCTGGGGGTGAGCTGAATAAAGTCTGCTTGTTAAAACAATTCCGCCAATAGCTGCGAAGAACCCTGAGATGCCAAAAGCCATCAGACGAACTTTCTTTGTGTCAATTCCAGAGAAAAACGAAACCTCTGCATTTCCCCCGATTGCATATAGTCTTCTACCATATGTAGTCTGTTCCAGAAGAGTATAGACAGTTAATAAGGCAGCTACCATTATTAATACCGAAAATGGAATGATTCCTAAACTTCCCTGTCCGAGAAAGCGGAAATTTTCGGGAAGTCCGAATAACGTGGTACCTCCGGAAATAAGGAGAGCAACACCACTGAAAGCTGTCATTGTGGCTAAAGTTCCTACGAATGCAGACAATCCTCCATAGGCAATGAACACACCATTGATAAGCCCTGCACCCGTTCCCAGCAGAAGAGCTATCAGTATGCTTAACGGGGTGTTGACACCAGCTTTCATAAGCATAGCGGTGACTATCCCTACCAGACTGGCGATGGCACCAACTGAAAGATCGAAATCACCTGTGACCATCACTACGGTAACACCTGAAGCAACAATGGCAAGGGTAGCCACCTGCTCAATAACATTTTTCAGATTCCTGCCTGAAGGGAACACATCCGGTCTGATTACTGTAAATATTAAAAGCAGCAGTATAAATCCCAGAAGTGTTCCCCATGTCCTTATGAACTTACCGGCTGAGAATTCATTGCTGGCTTTTTTTTGTTTTTTTTCAACTGTCATTATTTTGCCCTCCCATAGCAGTAATTCAGGTAACGTTCCTGATCCATATTGTTGTTTTTTATTATGAATGTCTGTTTTCCCTCTTTTATGAAGAGAATTTTATCTGCCAGGCCCAGTATTTCATTAAAATCGGAACTGACTATTATAATTGCCGTTCCTGAGGCAGCTAATTCACGAATGATCGAATAAATTTCAAATCGGGCTCCTACATCAACACCTTTCGAGGGTTCATCCAGCATAAGCATCCTGGGTGGTTTCAGCACAGTTTTTGCAAAAACAACTTTCTGCTGATTCCCTCCTGAAAGGGTCCCTGCATGATTGGAGTAGTTTGACGTTTTTAATCGAACATTTCTGCCGGCTTCCTCCGACTCTTTTTTCAGTTTCTTATGATCCAGAAATCCAGTCATAGCCAGATGGTTCAGAGACATAAGAGAAATGTTCTCATAAATAGAGCGGTCTAATACCAAACCCTGTTTTCTGCGTTCTTCCGGAACAAGAACTATTCCTTTATTGATGGCTGCCTTGGGAGACGCAGGTTTATAATCTTTTTCATCCAAAAGCATATGTCCACTTGTCAGAGAGGTGACGCCAAAGATCAGTTCCAGTAATTCTGTCCGCCCTGAACCGACCAAACCTCCAATTCCAAGTATTTCTCCGGCATGGACTTCCATATTTATATTGTGGATATGTTTGTTATTAATACCTTTCGCTTTAAAGACAATCTGCCCCGGATTTGAATTCTTCCCGGGAAAGGCTGATTCAAGATTCCTTCCTATCATACTGGAAATGAGAGAATCTCTGGTCATTTTCCCGGTGGGCCAGCAGTCAACAACAGTACCATCTCTCATCACTGTTATCCGGTCAGTAATTCGTAGAACATCATCCAGATTATGAGAAACATATACCACAGTCTTTCCCTGATTCTTCAGGTTTTCAATGACGGTAAATAATTTTTCCTTTTCAATATCTGTTAACGCAGTGGCCGGTTCATCCATAAAATAGATTTCACCCGAGACAGCAAACCCACGGGCAATGGCTACCATAGCTCTGTCCACCGCTGACAGATAACTTACTGGAGCTTTTAGAGGTATCTTTACCTGAAGTTGCTCCAGAATCTCTTCTGCCTTTCTCTTCAGTACTTTCCAGTCTATAAGCGGGATAATTTTATGCGGGTATTTATGACCTAGAAAGATATTCTCCATAACATTGAAGTAGTCAACCAGGTTTAATTCCTGGTGTATGAAGCATAAACCTGCCTGCGAAGCATCTTCACTGTTCTTTATTTCGACAGATTGTCCTCCTACGAAAACCTCTCCTGTATCAGATTTGACTACTCCTGCAAGGATTTTAATCAATGTTGATTTCCCTGCACCATTCTCTCCAATTAAACCATGGACCTCTCCCTTTCGAAATGAGAGATTCACACCTTTAAGGGCCTGAACTCCCGGATAGCTTTTTCCGAGATTAGTAATTTTCAATACATCTACATCCGCCATACTAAATCAGATCCTCCCATAAATCCGGGTCATTAAAACTCATTATTGAGTTCAACGTCCCTTCTTTATTTATTATGTATTTGAATTTATTGATTTTACCCTGCTTTCGTGAAGCCATAATCACATAAGGTTCCGGTAGATATGCTTCATCATAAAGTACCACTTTGTCATTCAGACTAATACTGATTCGTCTGGTTCGAAATGCTGTACAGGGACCTTTCAACTGTAGCAATTCAAGCTCCTGCTTCTGAAGTAATACGGGAGAAACAATCTCCTGACCCTGGGCTATCATTATGTTTGTTTCTTCGGTAAATAACTGGTACAGAGAATTTTCTTTTAAATAGTTTTCAATAACAACTTTGTTTTCATCAGACACATAGGAACGTTGAAGAATAACAGGAATGTCCCCGAGAGTACGCAGACGGGTAAGGGAGGAAAAATGAAGGCCCTTATCATTAAAAAGTGTGTTGAGAACAGGTTTTGAAAGTCCGTATTCCTTACTGACAATTGTATTAAGTATTTTTATCTTCTGTCTATCCATTTCATTCTGAAAACCCTGCAGGCTGATATCGTTTGAATGAAATTGCGGTGCAGAAACAAAAGTACCCACACCATGAACAATGGTAATTAGCCCTTCCTCCACTAAGACTGCAAGAGCCTGTCGGGCAGTCATTATCGATGTGGAGAAAATATCTGAAAGTTCTTTCTGACTGGGAAGGCTTTTTCCCTGGGGATAGGTCCCATTCCGAATTTTAGCTTTAATAATTTGTGCAATTTCCAAATACCTTAGTTGTTTTCCCATTTTCCCTCTCTTATAGATATATAGAGATCTAGAAGACTTAATATGTAGTTTAAACTGCAATAATGGATCTGTCAAGAAAAAGTTTTTTATTTTTATATT
>DAOWMA010000376.1 GCA_030643345.1 Spirochaetaceae bacterium | reverse complement strand
GGTTCACGTGTAAACCCTGATCAGGAAACGGACTTTTTATCAGACTATGACATTGAACTTTATGTTGCCGACCTTGGGTCATTCAGGAAGGATGATCAGTGGTTGAACGTTTTCGGCTCTGTTATGGTACGCTGGCCTTTTAGACCAGGATCTACGTTTAGTGAAGAATGGATTACAAGACTGGTTCTCTTTAAGGATGGCGTACGAATAGATTTCCAGATTTCAGATCAGAAGAGTATCAGGCCGGACACTTACGAAGATGGATACAGGATTCTTCTGGATAAGGACAATCTGACAGTAGGTCTTAGGGAACCAACGTATTCAAAGTATTTTATAAGAAAGCCCTCCCGGGAAGAGTACGATACTCTCGTCCACGAATTCTGGTGGAATGCAGCATATGTGCCAAAACACCTTTGGAGGGATGAATTGCCTTTCGCAAAATATATGTTTGACAATGTCCTTCGATATTCTTTCCTGCAGAAGGTTATTGAATGGTACATTGGTCTTCAGCATGACTGGTCAGTGAGCACTGGAATAAGTGGTAAAATGTTCAAACGCTATCTTAATACTGAAATCCGGCAGGAGTATGAGTCGACTTTCACCGGGGCGGATATAGAAGAGAACTGGCAGGCTTTTTTCAAGGCGGTTGTCCTTTTCAGGAAGCTGGCAAAGATTGTAGGAAGCAGTCTTGATTATGAGTATCCCTTACAGCTGGATCAGGAAATGACTGACTACTACTTTTTAATTCAAAATACGAATAAAGAAACGGGGAACATTCATATGTCGTAAATGACTGGTAGTACTGCCAGTGTGTGACATTACATAATATAAAACCGGGAGAAATGATAAGTGGAAACCAATTATGCAAAAATAGCACAAGATTATGACAAGAATCCGATTAGAGCAAAAGGTGTTGATGAAGAAATAAAGAAAATATTACAAAATCACAAAAACAGGATTAGAGTGTTGGACTTAGCCTGTGGAACCGGTAATTATCTTAAAACCCAGAGTGAATATTATTTAGATGAAGATATTGAATGGATTGGAATTGATAAATCAAAAGAAATGCTGAAATATGCAGAAAAAAAGAATAAAAATATCAGGTTCATTTGCGACACTGTAGAAAATTTAAAAACTGTAGAAACAAATATCGATTATATTCGAAATGAATTTGCCTTTCATCATTTTACAGACAAAGAAGCCGCAGTAAAAAATATCAATAGAATGCTGAAACAAAATGGATTGTATATAATTATGAATCTGTAATTAAAGAGATAAAGAACCGGGATATGTCCCAGTTAAATCTTATTTCCGAAGAAGAGTATCAGACCGGACTGGAAAAAATAAAAAAGGACTATAAAGATAAGAAAGTAAATATTTGTGATTTTGCACTGATAAAATGTATGGGGATAAAAAAAGATGCAATATAGTTTTTTATTTGACACTGGTTTTAACATAAACTATCATTTGTTATAACCATGGATAACTGTATATTTTGCCAAATTATTAATAGAAACGCCCCATCCCGGATTATCTATGAAAATGATAAGGTAATCTGCTTCCTACCCAGAGAAATAGAGGTTTATGGTCATACCATAATTGCACCAAAACAACATTGGACTGATCTGTATGATATCCCTGAGAACATTTTGTGCGAATTAGCGAAGGTTTCGAAAAAAATTACTATAGCTTACAGAGATAAGATCAACGCAAGCGGAATGAATTTATTACACGCCAGCGGCGTTGATGGTCAACAATCAGTTTTCCATTTTCATATTCATCTGCTGCCAAGATTCAGGGACGATAAACTTAATACATGGCCCAATTTACCGGAAATCGAAATTGATAGAGATAAACTTTTAGAGAGGCTCAGACTTGATTGAATTAGTTTACGCAGATCAGGATGATTATATTTTTCTTAAAGAAAAGGACTCTGACATTGGAAAGGAGATACTGAAAGAGAAGATCAGAGCGAAAGAGATAATTGTAATTAAGGAAAATGGGGAGATTGTAGGATGGCTAAGATACGGACTGTTCTGGGATATGCTTCCTTTTATGAACATGCTTTATATAGTAGAACCTTACAGAAGAAAAGGGCTGGGGAAACAGCTTGTACTATTCTGGGAAAGTGAAATGAAGAAATGCGGACATAAATTAGTAATGACTTCCACTCAATCGAATGAGGAGGGACAGCATTTCTATCGGAACCTGGAATATAAAGATGCCGGATCTCTATTGTTTCCTGAGGAACCTCTGGAGATCATCTTTATTAAAAATCTGTAGTATTATGATACCGAGGGAACAAAAATGAAACTTCTTAGTTTAAACGGGATATGGAATATAAAATCAAAAAAGGGTGAATATGATCTCCAGGGAGATGTTCCGGGATCGTTGTTCTATACACTTGAGCAGAGAGGTGATTTTGGAGAGGAGGGGTTATTCTTCAGAGAAAATAACCTGGTCTGTCTGGATATCGCCGACAGAGATTTCTCCTGGTCCAGAGAGTTTACAATAGAAGATAAGCTGCTTAAATCTGATTTTATTTTCCTGGAAGCTGACGGGCTGGACACTCTTACAGAGATATATATTAACGGTAATAGAATTGCTGAAACAGACAATATGCACAGGACCTGGAGATTTAATATAGTCGAAGCACTGCAATCGGGTGAAAATACTATAGAAATAAAGTTTAAAAACTCCCTTGAGTTTATCAGGAAAGAGAGGGAAAGGCGGCAGATTTTCTCGGCTGATCATGGCGGAACTATTTCGGTCCAGGGTTTTAACATGATCAGGAAAAGCCACTG
>DAOWMA010000287.1 GCA_030643345.1 Spirochaetaceae bacterium | reverse complement strand
TTCAGCATCTTTTTCGAGCTTGTTAACAAGATTGCTGTATAGATCAGTTCTTATCTTTGCTGCTGATATATTATCAAAAAGTTCTACTGCATCGTTTGCAGGTTCTTCAGAATCAAAGGCCATAAAAACATGCCCCGGAGATGTCATTATTGCAGTATCAATCCCTGCAGATTCAAGTAATGCTGTTGTGTCATCGCAGTCTCCGGATCGTATAAAAAGGGTTTTTCTTGCAAACCTTACCGTATCAACTGCTTCGGGATTTCCAAGAATCTCTGTAATAGGCGATGCAGGATCTTCAATATAACTTATACCATATGTGCCCAGAGCATTTGTTATCCTTACAGCCCGGTTGAATTTTTCAGTAAAATTAAAGTCGTAGTCCAGTTTTGAATTGGATACAACTCTGTGGGAAAACTGTTCTACTATACTTTCATTAGGAGTAATAAAAGATGATAATTTACCGGAATCATCCCACTGCATAGCACTTCTTCTGTAAAGGGTAACGATGGTTGTTTCCTGTGAACTAAGTGCTTTATCTTTATATATCCAGGATATTTCCAGTTTTACCTGCACCTTTAAGTCTTCTTCAAGTTTTAACACTTCCTGATTAAAAAGAAGATCAAGATCTATGTCAACTGTTTCTGAAGGGTTTATAACCGGGATTTTATCTGAAAAAACCGGAAAATCCATAAACTGTTTTATAAACAGGCTAACCTTAAGGTTTTTAATATCTTCCGTTCCTGTATTTACTAATTTTAGATTTCCAACAGGTGTATGCCGATAGTACTGCATAAGTGATGGAAACAGATTATCAACTGTAAGTGATTCAATCTCAAAGGGGGGTGGTCCCATTCCACCTTGTCCTCCCAGACCAAAAAGTTCCTCAAGATAGGTTCTGCTGTTTTTAACCTCAGAATTAGACGGATCTATGGCCAGAATCTTTTCGTAAAGCTGAATGGCCCTTCTGTAGTCATTTCTGGCAGATTCAGGCCCGAGATTTTGTAGTTTAATTATTGTTTTTTCTTTCATGTTTTCAGCATTTAGAGACATTATTTTAACTTCAATCTGATCAAGTTTATCATATGCCGGTTCATAATCAGGATCTATGTCAAGAATCCTTTCCCATGTCTGATTTGCAAGTTCCAGAGCATCTAACTTTTCATAGAATTCAGCTTTGGAAGCAACAAGGCTGATCTCATTTGTCTGAAAGTATTTATTATTAAGATCTGCAAGAAATTTTGTTGCCGTGTCATCTATATAATGATCAGACGTATAAGCTCTATCCTGTAGTTTTATAATACGCTGTCCCATCATATCAGCTATGTATATAAGACCATTTGTGCTGTCCACAGCTATTTTCGCTGTCTGGGGCAGGCTCTCAGTATCTTCCAGTGTCTTTATTTCTGAAATACCCCATATCGGTATCCCTTTTCTGGTAAAACTGTACATCTCTCCGGTCGAATAATAAATTACAAAACGTCCATCCCTGTATACAGAAAGAGCTGAAGGACTCATTCCTTTGGTTGTATCAAGAACAGGAATTATGCTGTCAAGTATTTCGCCTTCCGGGGTATGAATTCTTATTCGTTGTTCCATAAGATCATAGACCCAGATATTTCCTTCAGGACCGGCTGAAACAGCTGCAATATATGAATAGGGACTTGTAAACAGAGGAAGTTCTGTTTTTTTTCTATTATATATTTTGATAGCTTTCTTTTTTTGTATGTCGATTACAATAATGCTTCCATCAGGCATTGCCATAAATGGTCCGTAAAGATCAATGCCTGTACGCCACTTTTCTCCAATATCTGAGTCTCCGGCAAAACGGTAAATATCTCTTCCCATGGATGGCTTTAGATATACAGTACCACCGGGAGTTACAGCTAATCCCGCAGCACTGGTATAGCTCCCTCCTTCATACAATGATCTGCCTGGTTGTCCTAATATTTTAAAGTTGCTGTCAAACTCCACACAAATCATTGAAAATGCACCTATCAGATTGCCGTTTGGTTTTACTGCCAGATCCATGGGCATAAGCATTGTTGGTGTTTCGGGCATAACAGTTTCCTGAATATAACTGGTATTTAAATCATCAATAAAAACTGGTGACGGGGCAGATAAGGCAGACAGATAGTTGTTGTGTCCTGCCTATAAATAGAAAATGCTTCTTGCAAGAAAAAGTGGTGTATCGTTCTTTATACCACCCATTATATTAAAAGATTTGCTATCTTCAGTACTTTTTTTCTTGAGAGTTAACTGCAGTACAGATTGGTCAGGATCAAATACATAATTAATGCTTAGACTGTAACCGGCATTTCTTCTGCTACTACGTGATGACTCAGCTATTTCCAGGTAGTTGGAGTAGATTCTTTCAGTAAGTATAGATGCGCCATCAATAAGATCGTTGATCATTTTTTGATTCTCTGCAGTATCAGGGTATATAGTTGGTTTAAGAATTTCTATTTTACTGGCCTGAGCGTTTGAGGAGAAGGCAGGGAAAGGTAATAACAGCAGTAGTACTGCTGCTGCTGTTATTTTAATAAGGGCATGTATTTTCATGTTATATAGTATACAGCAAACTCGCCGTTATTAAATGATATTGATATTAAATTTCTAACTTAAAGGACAAATATAGTTGAAATAAAATACAAATTAATATAAATTGAAAGTATGAAAATATCAATAAAAGATAATATTAATTCCTTATCCTTCTTTAAGATAAATTTTAATAATATTGTTTCTAATCAGAAAAAGTCCCACAGCCCTTTTATAATAACCCAAAATGGAAAATCAGCAGGAATCTTTCTTGATATTGAAACATGGGAGCAAATATCAAGGAAAATTGAATTACTAAAACTAATTAATGAAGGAGAAGAGTCCACCAGGCAGGAAGCAAGTATACCTATAAAAAAAGTAAAAGCTATGATCAATGAAGAATATGGATTTTAAAATCGAATTTTCCCCTAAATCAGAAGATGATATTAGAATGATCATTGAGTATTACAGGAAATTAAATCTTTCTACAGCAAGGCGATACTATCTTGGAATAATAGAAATAATAGAAAAATTAGTTGTCTACCCTAAAATGGGCAGGCCAGTACCGGAATTTATAGATATTTTTTATGATAAATATAGAGAACTTATCTACGAGAATTTTCGTATAATGTATCGTATTGAAGATCGAAAAATAATTATCATCCGGATAATAGATGGAAGAACATTTGTAGGTCTGGATATACTCTGATATTTCCATTAAATTGTTAAAATTGACTTTCAAAGAAAAGCAGTGTATTATTGTATCAAGTAATGAGTCAGAGAGGCACATGATGAGTCAAATAACTCTAAGACAAATACCGGATGTCCTTGATAAACAATTAAGAAGTCTGGCCGGTAAAAACAAAACCAGTCTTAATAAAATAGTACTTTCTCTATTAATGAAGGATCTGGGATTATCAGATAATTCTAATAAAAAAAGAGATTTAACAGATCTATGCGGTACATGGACCCAGAATCAGTATGATGAATTTCAAATAAATACAGATATTTTTAACGAAATAGACGCTGAAATTTGGGAGTAGTGGATGAAACTATCTTTTGATACTAATATTTATTCTGCTTTTAAAAATGGAAATGAAAAAATACGGGATATTTTGGAAAATGCAGATGAAATACTTATACCTG
>DAOWMA010000054.1 GCA_030643345.1 Spirochaetaceae bacterium | reverse complement strand
ATCGGTATCTTGCCCTGCCGGGAAAGAATTACCGATTATTACCGATGTAATGGTAGCGGAAACCTATGACGGAGATATCTCTGAGAAATACTTTTATGGTCAGAAATTCGATAAAGATATTCTAGTCGATCCGGAAACAGGTGAATTAACGAATGATCCTGCTAAATATTTTGTTGAGATTGATGGTTGCGGTAGACTCTCTGATTGTAAAGCTGCCATAACTTTTGATACTCATAGATTATATGCTCTCAATATTATGACAGAAATATTCAATTCTCTGATCGTACCGGATAGTATTCTTCCCAGCGACTTACCGATGCCCGTCGCTGTATGGGCAGAGAAACAGGAAGTAGCATCTGTAGGTGGAAGTTTTTTCATGGTTATTGATCCTTCAAAGTTCATACCTATTGCTGATTTGAAAGCTAAAACAGATAGATATATCCGGTCAATTAAAGATGTTAAAAAGGCCCCCGGGGTTGAAGAAATATTTATCCCTGGAGAAAGATCTTTAAAAAAGCGAGCTAAAACTGATGAAGTTGTTATTCTTGATACTCATTGGGAAGCATTTATTGAAACTGCAAAGGCTTTCGATGTAGATGTAGAAGCTGAAAGAAAATCCTGGCAGATTGTATGATCGTTATCCGGAAGACCGCAGGGGTCCCTTCGGTCTTCCGGGATATTCTCCATCCTCTGATATCTGTACTTTTAATGTTATTATATATTATAATCTCTATCAGACGAGTGAATTATTAGAAGGAACTTATGGGTAGAAGAAATAATGCTGAAGCCAGACGAAAAGAAATTGTCAGTGAATATTATGAACTTGCCCGCGAAGTAGGGCTTGAAAACAGTTCCATTGCGAATATAGCTTCCCGGATGGGGATGAGAAAAAGTCACATTACCTATTATTTCCCGTCTAAAGATGATCTGATCCTGAGTCTTGTCGATTATGTTCTAAAGAGATACACAGATACGATTATAGTTTCCTGGAATTACATTCCGGACCCTGTCGAGCGGCTTGAATCGATGCTGGATAGTATGTTTACTACAGACTGGAAGAATAGGATAGACGGACGTGTTTTCTTTGCCTGTTATTATCTGACTTTCGATAATGAAAGAATAAAGAAACGTTTTGTAGATCTATATACTCATTTCAAAGAAGAACTCCTCTATGTCATAAAAGAAATACCAATTAAAAAAGAATATTCGATAGAACCGGAGGTGATAGTTGGGGTGATCATTGCCTTTTTGGAAGGTGCCGATTACATCTCCAACATTTACTCGGGTCAAAAGTATATCGAAAGGCTTTCATGCCCGGTTAGGAAAATGCTGTTGTCTCTATTTTCTGAAATGAAAGAATAGAATACGGCTCTACTCCGAAAAAATATATCACAGCTCCGCTCCGGGCATTTACATTGCTCAAAACACTTCAAATAATACGATGTATATAAGGCATGATCAATGTTGTCCGAAAAGGAAAACTGCTTTAGTGTGCCTATGTGCAAATTAGTCCCTACTAGATTATGGTCTCATTAATCCACATTTCAGGCTTTGGATCGCCTTCTGCAAGAAGCATCTCCTGTAGCTGAACTGTTTTTTTATCTGCAGTTACATCGTATTCTTTCATTAGCTGCCTGTTAAGATTATCCAGAATTCTGGGAATATTACTTCTACTGCCTATCAATGCACTGGTTATCATCAGCATCCTTGTTCCTGCTTCACAGAGGGGGTCTTTATTAATCAACACCTTTAAGGTTTCAAGGGCCTGAAGATAATTCCCTGTATTCAGATAAAGTTTTGAGAGTTTAAAAAGTGATGATCTGTATTTCTGCTTTAGATGTTCTCTCTCATCACGGATATAATCAGAATAGATATCACTTTCCAGAAAATCACCTTTATATATTTCCAATCCTTTACTGTACATCTCTGCTGCAGTCCCGGGTTCATTTTGCCGTTCAGCAGTATCTGCAAGATTTAAGAATTCAAGGAATCGGTCTACATCTGTGATTGTACTACCTGGTTTAAATCCAATAGTGTTGGAATCGGTAAGTAATATAGTGTTTTCTTTTCCCAGTATATTACGTAATCGGTAGATAATTGTATTAAGGTTGTCCCTTGCACTTTTACTGGAATATTTAGGCCAGAAAGGCTCATAAATCATCTCTTTAAGGATACCGTTTTTCCGGTATATTATGAGAAGTTTTAAAAGATCGACAACTCGCTTTTGACTCATTAAACCTGATGGAGCTAATTCTCTTCCTTTGATATATAAACTAAAGGTACCCAGAGTCTTTATTTCCAGTATATACTCTTTTTTCCTTATAATGCTTGCTACTACTCTTGATTTTAATCTTGGAAAATCTGAGAAATACTTAAATCTGGAGATTTCAGAAATTTTATCAAGAAATTCCGGGCTGCATATGTCCAGATTCCGATACCCCTTTTCTGATAATATTATGTCCATCTTTTCAAATTGCAGTGAAGATTCTTTCTCTCTATTTTGAAGATAAAGCAGTAGTCCTTTTAGAGCATGCATTGTTGCTGTAGAGTAGGGACTATACTCTTCTGATATATTTTTTTCAATTTTATCAAGTAGTTCTCCTGCTACTTTGAAATGTTCCAACATAATATTTACTTCAATAAGTTGGATATAACTATAGGGGAAGTCACTGTCCAGAATTTGTTTGTTTTCTTCATCCATCAATCTTTTACAAAAATAATCTGTTCTTCTACGATTACCCTGTCTATAGGCATTCAGTAAAGGCAGAAGGTAAGATCTAAAATATTTTAGATACAGGTTTTCATATTTTTCATTTTGATTTGAGTTTTTAAGCAGCAGTTCTGCAGGTTCGTACTTATCTAAATAGAGATGATAAAGGATCAGGTTTTGTTCGAGGTAGGGTCGAAATGAAAAATCCTCACTGGCGTGAGTCAGAGCCTCCTGCACATTCTGAATGGCCTTGTAGATGTCCCCAAGGTAAAAGAATGTGTCACCAAGATAAAAACTAACCAAAGAATTATAGGGATGGTCTCTGTGCCTCGTATCAAAAAGTTCTTTTGTTTTTTCTAAAAGAGTGTTTGCTGCTTTGAACTCTCCCCTCTGAATATATTTTCTTGAAAGAACAAGTCTTGAACATAAAAATGCTTCATGGTTATTAAACCTCATTGAAGTTTCCTCTGCCATCATTACATTTTCGAAGGCTGTATCATCAACAGGAGTTTTCCAATCCTGACCAATTGGAATTAACGCCTGAAGAATTTCTTTTCTGCTTTCTGACAGCATTTCTCTGGAAGCAATTAGAAACTCTTCAGCTTCTGTAGCTGTTGCAACAACAAGTTCTTTGCTGTCCTGGTAAAAGAAATAATTAGCAAGCAGAATAGAATATATTCTTGCCTGTCTGTCGTAGTCCTTGATTTTTTTAAAATAGATAAGAAGTTTCGGGAATCTTTTACGGGTAGAGGACGGATTTCTAAGATTTTCAGCAATTACACTGTAATAATCAAGAAACATGTCGCTTTTAAGTAAGTCGTCCGGGAAAAAATCCAAAATCCGCTGGATCCTTCTGTATTTTGACTGATCAAGTAATTTTTCTGCATAAACAATAAAGATATTTCTGGCTTCTTTATTGCTGCCTAATCTTATCAGATTGAAAATTGCCTTCTCGTAATCTTCTGTTCCCTTGTAAAAGTCAGCTCCTATTCTGAGTATTTCTGAAATTTCATCAGAACCAAGACTGTCTGAGTGATTTTGCAATACATTTTGAAAAAGGGGGTGAAAGCTGTAGTAGTAATTTTTTCTATCTATAATACATATAAAATACCCGTTGGATTCAAAATTACTTAGAAGGGTCTGTCCGTTCTCTCCAATAATTTTTTCAATAAGCTGAGGTGTAAGTATATCAAAAAAACTGAGTTTTAAAAGCTGGTTTTTAATCTCATCGGAACAGTTGGAGAAAATTTGTTCATCAAAAAACTCTTCAGCCTCAGATAAATAAGAATTTTCTATCAAGTCTTCAATAATATCATACTGTTCCTGTTTGTCTTCTGTACAATCAAGTTTTTCAAAAAGGAAAATATATCCTGTTATCCATCCATCGATTGTTCTGCAGATTTCTTTTATTTTATCAGAATCAATCTCCAGCTTATATATATCTGAAAGAAGAAGCTGTACATCCTCTTCTGTAAATGCCAGATCTTTATCAAATAGTTCAAATAGTTCTTTTTGACTACGGATATTTGAAAGTAATAGTTTTGGGTATGCTCTTGATAAGATAATCAGATGAATTTCAGGTGGAATAACATCAATGAGCTGATTTATTATAGTGCAGGCTTCTTTAGATTGATTTATATTCTGAAAATCATCTAAAATAATATAAACAGGGCTTGGATTAATTGTGTTGAACCTGTTTATTAGGTTTTGAATTGTTAATTTATTTTTTTCAAAGTTATTTGTATCGGATTCATCTGGAAATAATTCACATACGGCAAAGTATAATTTTTCCAGTAGTAGTGCCGGATTAATCTCAGCCTTTTCTAAACGTAGCCAACTGATTTTTGTATCTTTTTTCCGAATAAAATCTGCAATTATAGTTGATTTGCCCTGACCTGCTTTTCCATGAACAAGAATAAGCTTACGATCTGAATGTTTTTCCAGTAAATTAGTAAGCCTTCCTCTGTTAAGTACATTATGAAGTTTTGGAATAGTAAAATTACTATGGATTAATCTGTTTGTAATGTTGTTAGCCATGAATCCAGAATATGACAGTTTATTTTACTGGTCAATTGCAAAAATCAAAAAAAAAATTAAAAATCAGTTGAATATTTATATTATATCAGACATGTGTAAGAACTCTGGTACATAAATAGCTAATCTATACTTAGTCTATACTTATTATATGTATGATTTAGTAAGATAACTGAGAATTGGATTTGAAAAATATTATTGGAGGAAATGAATGGATGAAATTATTGTTCAACTTCATGTAGTCGATTGGCTTATTATTCTTGGCTATGTCGCTTTCATGATCTTCATCGGGTTCTATGTTTCAAAGAAACAGAAAAATTTTGATGATTACTTTATGGCAGGTCGAAGCCTGACAGCTCCGCTGTTGGTTGGGACCCTGGTATCCACATTTTATGGTCTGGATACTCTTTTTGGAACTTCGGAAGTAGGATTTTATGAAGGTATCTCAGCATTTTTTGCTTATTCCTTACCATATACAGTCTTATATGCTGTAATGGCTGTTCTGGCGCCAAAGTTCAAGAAGGCATTTCCAGAGGGAACAACTATGCAGGAGATTGCTTTTAAAAAGTATGGAAAACCTGCAGGAGTTATGACATCAGTCGCATCTTTTCTCTATTCGACAAACACGATGGAGATGATGGGTATTGGTTTTATTCTTCATATGATTGCCGGAATACCATTTTTCTGGGGAACTCTTATTGGTGCTGCGGTTATCCTTGTTTATACATGGACAGGTGGTTTATGGGCTGTAACATTTACTGATTTTATACAGTTTGTTTCAATGATGATAACTGTCGGTATTGCCCTTATTATAGGATGGAATGCCATAGGCGGATTTGAGAATGTTTTTGCCGGCCTTGTAGAATGGACAGGCAGTGTGGAAGATGCAGGTTATTACTTCAGTGTCGGTGCCGGGTATTTAACCCCATGGACCCTTGTTGCCTACTCAGTTACAGCATTTGCAGTTCTTGCAGAGCCTGCCTTCTTTCAGAGAATGTTTGCAGCAGCAGGTCCTAAAGAAATTAAAAAAGCTTTTGTTGTTGGTATTCCTATGTGGCTGGCATTTGACTGGGCAGTAACTTTCCTTGGAATTCTTGGTGCAGCAGCAATTGGGCTTGGTATTATTCCTGAAGTTGAAGCAAATGAAGCACTGTTTGCCATAGTTGGGCAGTATCTGCCTGTAGGTCTTCTGGGTGTCTTTGTTGCAGGAGTTCTGGCAGCAGCAATGTCTACTGCAGATTCATACTTTCTTGTTGCAGGTGGTGTTGTTGGATTTGACCTTTATAAGGGTTTAATCAATCCAAACGCTTCTGATAAGAAGGTGGAGATGGTAACAAAGTACGCCATGCTTGTAAGTGCAGCGCTCTCCATTTGGCTTGCTTTTACCTTTGAGCGTATTATGGAGGTATGGGTTTTCCAGGCAACTATTATAGTAACTACAGCCTTAATACCTGTATACTTCGGTACTTTTTCAAAGAAAACACCGAAAAAGATTGCAGGAACACTGGCAACGGGCTTTGGTCTTATAGCTTCGCTTATCTGGTATGTATGGACAAACTTTTTTGGAGTATGGAGCGAAGACTGGGAAGTGTATGTAATTAAAATTGGTAACATAGAACTGTGGCAGGAATATGGAATTTTAATCATAACTCCGATAGTATTGGTTATATACCTGTTGCAAACGCTCTCGGTAAAGAAACCGTTGCAGAGAAGGAGGCATAATATGGTATGGGATGTTTTTAACTGGATTTTTGGGATTATGTGTATTGTTGGACCTCTGGCCCTTATTGCCTGGTACTTTAAGGCAGCCAAAGCACAGCTGAAAAATTTGAATAAATCTGAATAAATTATATGCCTCTCTGTCTGCAAAGGGCAGAGAGGTATTTATATGCCGACTGTATTGGATCGGTATCAATCGGGTCAGGACGGGCGGAAACATTTTCCGTGGCACATAACATTGTGTTTTATCGTTAGTTACCTTCTGAGGTGGGATCGAAATAGATTTCTATTTGTACTTTTTTTAAAATTCAGGAAGATAGAACTGATTTTCAATAACACTTTCAGAAAGCTTAAAATAAAAAATCATTATTGTACAAATAGACATATAAATCTACATAAGTTGTATCTTCATTGTTAGAGAAACAAAAAACAATAATTATATGGGAGAATAAAATGAAAAAGGTAATGGTAATAGGTGTAGGTGCACAGGGAAGCACTATTGCAAAAAGGCTTAATGAAGAGCCATTAATTGAAGAAATTATCTGTGCGGACTATGATGAGAAAGCTGCCAGTGAGATGGAAAAGACTCTTTCAAAAGCTAAAGGTGTTAAGGTTAATGCCAGGAATAAAGAGGACATAATTGCTGCGGCCCAGGGTGCAGAGCTAATAGTTAACGGACTTGCCCCTGATTTTAACGTAAATGTACTTGAAGCTGCTCTGGAAGTTGGTGCCTGTTATCAGGATATGGCATCCGGTCCTGTTTCTGATGTCGGTTTTGTTGAAGCTGTTGAAAGAGCTTTCAGTTATGATGAAAAGTTTAAGGCAAAGGGGCTTACTGCACTTTTTAACACAGGATCAGCTCCTGGTATTGCAAATGTTGTTACAAGAGAAGCTGTTGAGCAGCTGGATAGCTGTGATGAAATTGAAATTACTGTTTATGACGGTATCTGGTCTAAAAAATTCATACCATTCTGGTGGTCTCCTGAAACAGCTTTCGGTGACATGGCGGCTAAACCAATTCGTTATGAAAATGGCGAGTTTAAAAGATCCGATCCTTTCAACGATCCAAGAATGGAAAATTTCCCATATATGGATGGTAAGAGAAGAACTGTAGATCATGAACATGAAGAACCTGTAACTATGGGTCTTCTATCAGATAAAGTGCTTAAGGGTGTTAAAAAAGTAAACTTCCGTTATGGTGGTCCCGGTCTGGAACTGGCTCAGGACCTTTACAAAATGGGTCTCCTTTCTGATGAAGAGATTGATGTTAAGGGAACAAAAATTGTTCCTATGGATATAATCTCAAAACTGACTCCTCCTGCACCCAAGTATCCAGATGAAATTAAGGCAGTAATTGATGAAGGAATGGTAAGTGAAGAGGGTGCCTTTAGGGTTCGTGTAGATGGTCAGAAAGATGGTAAGGCTACCAGAATTGATTGTTTTATTAATGGACCTGGTCTTATTGAAGCATTTGAAAAAGCCAATATCACACATGAATCATACATGACAGGACAGGCAGCATTCCTTTTTACAAAAATGTTTGTAAATAATGTTATTGAAACAAAGGGTGCATACCCTCCTGAAGTATTGGAGACAGCAGAGAGATCATACTATCTGGAAGAAGCTTCAAAGCTTGATCTTACTGTGGATCAGAATATTTCTGCAAGATTGAAATGAAAACAGTATTAGTAATAGGTACAGGAGCTCAAGGGAGTGCTGTAGCCAGACTCCTGGAAAAAGAACCCAAAGTTAAAAAAATTATATGTGCAGATTATGATATGAAAGCAGCTGAAATTCTTGCAGCAGATCTCTCCAAAGCAGTAGCTGTACGGGTAAATGCAAAGGATGTAAGCGATATTGTAAAAATAGGAGAGGGTGTTGATATTATAGTTAACGGTCTTCCTATTAGTTTTAATATGACTGTAATGGAAGCTGCACTGGAACTAAAAGCCGACTATCAGGATCTCTGTATGACAGAAATTGATGGAATGGATGAAGTTGAAGCTACACGATACATGTTTACAGAAATGGACAGTAAGTTTAAAAAAGCAGGTACTCTGGCTATTACAAATACAGGCTCTGCGCCTGGACTTGTTAACGTTTTGGTCCGTGAAATTGCAGAGATGTTTGATTCGGTTGAATCTATAGAGATAAATGTTTATGAGGGAGTATGGGCAAAGAAATTCATACCATTCTGGTGGTCACCGGACGTAGCGTTTGAAGATATGAGTCTTGATCCTATCCGTTTCCAGAATGGAAAACATGTTAGTACAGAACCATTTGCAAATCCTGTTATGATGAAATTCCCTGGAATAGATAAAGAGATACGTATGGTGGACCACAATCATGAAGAACCTATAACTATGGGGATTAATTCCAGGACCTGTCTTAAAGGTGTAAAGAACATTGTTTTCCGATATGGAGGACCCCATGTAGAGCTCTCTCAGGCTCTCTATAATATGGGTTTTCTTTCTAAGGAAGAGAGAGAATACAAAGGGATAAAATATACTCCTTTTGACCTGGTTATAGAACACGCTCCTGCAGCACCTAAATACAGGGAAGAGATCGAAGAGGTTATTGAAAAGGGTCTAATTACAGAAGAGGGGGCTTTCCAGGTTCTTGTAAAAGGTGAGAAAGGTGGAAAACCAATGACTGTAACAAGTTATGTCAATTCCCCTGGGCTTATTGAGGCATACAGAAAAGCAGGAATCAGCCATGAGGCTTATATTACCGGACAAAGTGCCTTT
>DAOWMA010000020.1 GCA_030643345.1 Spirochaetaceae bacterium | reverse complement strand
GTATGGAACAGCTAAAAGAGGAAAACTTGTGAAACCTTTGGGGAGCCTTGGGAAACCGGGGTGACGGTTCCTCAGGGGCCCAAGGATGCATGGGCGAGTAGGGAGCTTGCGAACGACAGCCACCGGTTTCCGGCACTGCTCTGGGAATAGCAATATTTACAAACATCCCGGAAAGCTTAAAATGTTACACAATGTCTTTTATTTCCTCACTGACCGGCAAACTTCATACAAGGGACCCTTGCATGCGAAATTTGCCTTGTTTAGCAGCACCGGAAACCGCCCTTCGGGTTCGTCTAACTTCGTTAGACAGAAATGGCTTTTAAGTGTCTTTGTAGGTGGAACTGTGTGGCTCATGGTTTTGATTAGGATTGTCAGGATTTGATTTTATTGTTATACTTGTAATACAAAGGAGTTTGTTATGTTAGCAGTTAGACTGGATTCCTCTGTTGAAGATCGTCTTACCCAGTTAGCTCATGAGACTGGTCGAAGCAAGAGTTATTACGTAAAGCAGGCAGTAGAGAACTTTCTTGAAGATCGTGAAGACTATCTTTTGGCTCTCTCTGTTCTTGAAAAGGAAGAACCTCGAAAAACTATAGCAGAAGTGAGAAAAGAACTTGGTCTGGAACGTTGAATTAACTCCTACTGCATCAAAGCAGCTTAAAAAGATCGATCGTAAATGGCAATCGGAAATTCTTGATTATCTGGAAGATGAGATAGCAGTACTTGAAGACCCTAAAAGTCGTGGAAAACCACTATCCCGGGACAAAAAAGGCTTGTGGCGCTATCGTGTGGGAGATTACCGTATTCTGTGCAAGATCCTGGATAAAGAACTTGTCCTTGTAGCTGTGACAATAGGTCACCGAAAAAATGTTTATGATAATTGAAAGATGCAAGTTATTGTTATTTTTGAATCATATCTTTTTGCTTTTGTTTTAATCTGTCATTTTCCAGGAGAGTATTTATATTTCTGGTAATTTCTTTTTGTTTCGATTCAGGAAGTTTTTTATTTCATTTATTTTTTTCAACCATCGTATATTCAGGCTATCTATTTCTCGTAGGGTTGCAAAAATCATAACCAAGGTTTTGGCCGGGAAATTATCTTTTAAAAATTGATCTTTGACAGAAATAGAGAAGGGAAACAGATTTTTTTATAGAGGGAATTTGAAATAATGCTTAAAAAATGTAATTTTAGCAATCTGTACAAAAAAAGGGACATTCCTTTAGTATTGAAATGTAAAAAGATAGTTTCTAGTGAAGTAAAAGTCTCTTAAGAAGCAGACCGGTAATAATTAGTATAGAGTCCGAATAATGCAGACTCTTTTCTAATTTAACCGGTTTCTACAGGGCTTTTCTTATCAGGGCCAATATTACCAATGCCCTGATGAGGTCGTACATTATTGTAATAACGAACATACTTTTTCACTTTCCCTTTGACACTTCCCCGTAAATATTGCATCTTTGCGGTATGAAAGATGAAAAATGGATAGAAGAACAGTTACTTGACAAATTTTTACGATATGTAAAAATTGATACAAAATCGGATCCTCATAATACTGATGAAATCCCCTCTACAAAGTGCCAGTGGGACCTGCTTAATTTATTAAAAGTTGAATTAGAGGAGCTTGGTATTAGTAAGATAACTTTAAACGAACATGGTTATCTCATAGCAGTTCTGAAATCTAATTTACCGGAGGCAGAAAAGACCCCTGTAATTGGATTAATGGCCCATGTAGATACTTCTCCTGATATGAATGGAACAGACGTAAAACCACAGATTATAGATAATTATGACCTTAAAGATATTGCTCTTGGTGATAAATATATTCTAAAGCCTGAAGAATATTCTGATTTATTAAAGCATAAAGGTGATACAATTATTACATCAGATGGTTCTACTTTGCTTGGTGCGGATGATAAAGCCGGTGTAGCTGAAATTATGACAGCCCTGTCCTGGTTTAAAGAACATCCGGATGAACCTCACGGGGAAGTTGAAATTATATTTACTCCTGATGAGGAAACCGGGAAAGGGCTCGATTTTTTTAATAAAGACTGGCTGAATGCCAGATGCTGTTACACAATTGATGGAGGAGAACTTGGTTCTATCGAAACCGAATGTTTTAATGCTGCAGGTTTCGAAATAAAGTTCAAAGGAAGGGTTATTCATCCAGGTTCAGCCAGGGGTAAACTGATAAATGCTGTAGCTATGGCCGGAACTTATCTTGGACTCCTCCCTGCAAATGAGAGTCCGGAAGCAACAGACGGTCGATATGGTTATTATTCTCCCATGGAAGTTGAAGGTAATCTGGATGAAGTTAAACTTGAAGGTATTATCAGGGATTTTGATTCTGATGAACTTGCCCGTAGAATAGACGCTATGCACATTTATGGTAAGGCTGTGGAAGCAAAGTTTCCTGGCAGTACGGTAGAGGTTACAACCAGAAAACAGTATTCAAATATGTATGAGTATATAAGCAAATATGAAAAAATAGTTGAAATACTTGAGGAAGCTGTCAGATCGGCCGGAGTAGTACCTGTCAGGGATATAATTAGAGGTGGTACAGATGGTTCAAGGCTAAGTGAGATGGGAATACCAACTCCAAATGTTTTTACAGGGGGGCATAACTACCATAGTCGTTTTGAATGGGCTTCGGTGAATACTATGATTAAAGCAGCAGATACAATAATCAATCTGATTCAATTGTGGGCAAAAGAAATTTTTTTATAAGTCTTTTTTTTTGTAGTTTTTCATGCTTTGTGATATAATTTGGATAAGATAAGATGGTTAAGAGGGTTTGAGATGTTTGTTCCGATTTCAGGTAAAAAGATTTTATTATTAATGGTAGTTGTTTTTTTAATTGTCGGTTCTTTAGCGGCTAAATCTGTAACTGGTTCTATTGTTTATATTGAGGGTTATGTTGATCTGTACAGGGACGGTGAGCTTCTTGAGTGGGAACTCATAGATATAGGTTTTGGTATAGAGGAATTTGATCTGATAGAAACAGGTCCGGATGGTCTTGTTGAAATTGAAGTAAAACTTCCTTCCGGGAGTAAAACCTCCATTTCAGTTAAGCCCGATACTGCTTTCTATTTTGAGATGGAAGAGAAAAGCGGCAGAAATCAAACATCTTTTCAAATGTTAAGCGGGTCTATATCCTTTAAGGTCCAAAAATTAGCCGGAAATGATTCCATGAGTGTAAAGACGGAAAGTGCTGTAATGGGTGTCCGGGGAACAAAATTCGAGATAGTTTCATCTCCTGAAGGTGGTATACTGGTTCTTTGTGATGAAGGTTCTGTGTCGTGTAAAGACATACAGGGAAGAGAGCAGTACTCCAAACCAGGCAGTGTTGTAGAAAAGGTCCCGGACAAAAGGATAAGTTCCTATGCCGTCAATGAAAGTGATTTGGCACTATATCGTAATTACTGGTTATCTGCCCGGGATAAGGTTTTTAGAAGTGGTGCGGATGTTTTTATTCAGGGCTATGCAAAACAATTTCTACTTTTTGAACCCAGATTTACGACTGTTTTTTCTGAGCTTATGGAGGTAAAAACCACCCTTGAAAGATATGGAAAGGACCCTTCTGCAGGTAACCCCGGGACATTATTCAAAGCTAAAGCAGAGGTAAGCCCTGCAGTAGTGAAAATGCGCAGTGTTCTGCCCATTTTTGAAATGGTATTTTATAGACTTAAGGAGTTGGAGAAATATCATGCTGAGGGCCTGGGAATAGGTCTGATTGAAAAAGATCTTAGTTCTGTTCAGTTTTTTAATGATTTCTCAGTAAGAAAAAATCATATATCAAGGCAGATGGCCGAGGTCAGGTATCTTTTCAAGCTTTATAACAATATTCATAAAGCTGCAGGAGGGGGACCGTCAATTTTAGATGCACCTTTTGGTGGAAGTGGTGTCCCTTCAGGGACTCCACCAACAGGAAGCTTATTTGGAAATTAGTTTTATTAGGGTGAGTATGGTTAGACTTGCTGGATTTTTACTATTATTATTAACTCTTTCTTTTATATCATGCGGTGATAGTAATCTGATTATGACTTTGTCCGATTCCGAAAATGCTGTTAAATTTAGAACTTCTATTAACAGTGGTGATATTATTAATCCTGAAACAGGTGAAACCATAGATATCAGTATTGAGTATGATGAAAATATTGTCAGGCTTGAAAAACTGGAAATTGCGTTTCTTGATGCACGGGGATTAGAGATAAGTGAGCCGCAGATAATTAAAGAGGAAAAACTTAATGAACCGCTTCCTTCTATCTCTGTATCTTCCCCGAACGATAGCTTGTATTCTATACGACTGAGAGTGTTTGATAATGATGATGTTCTGATAAAGGAAGAGATTATTCCTTTTTTCTATTCCAGGGAGTCTTTTTTAATTCGGGGAATAGGTGTATATCCCAATACTTTTGTATCCGGTGGACAGGGGCTTATAATTCCTGATTTGGAGGCTTCTGACAGCAGCTGGATTCGATGGTCAATTGATAATGAGATTATTGAAGAGGGATTTCTTAGTCAGTATAAGAATGGACTTATCTGGGAAGCTCCTTTATTGGAGGGTGTCTATAGCCTTAGAATGGAACTTTTTCCGACAGAACCTTTATACATGGCAAATGGTACATTTGCTTTTACTTCTCCCCTTAAATCAGATATTGAGATTTTTGTTACAAAACTAATTTCCTACGACCCTCTTGATCTGTATCCGGAAGAATCATACAGCACACTTATCCATTTCAAAGGAGTGGTATCAGATGTAGGGACTTATCCTTTTGATGTTATTCCTTTTGGTTTTCCTTTTATAAACAGACAGGGTGATAAATTGGGATTTTATTTGAATAAAGGTTCGGGGTATTCTATAGACGGGAATATTCTTCCTGTAGTTGATGATTTATTAATGCCGTTTTCTGTTACATTTTCGTATTATTTGAAAGAGTCTCAACTGAACAGTTGTTTTTTGAATATTTCCGGAGATGGCAAAGAGTTTTTTTCCATTAGCACTGAATATGCCGGTACTCTTGTGGCAGAACTTTTTCAGACTGGAGGAAATATCGGAAATTCAAGTGGTATTGCTCCTGAGAATTATAATGAAATTACATTATCTGTCGTACCTGATAATGGGGAACTCTCATTTTATTGGTATGGTGATGGTCTTCTTCTTTCTTCAGATGTATATAGTTATAAAGAGGGAGTCCCGGAGGGGGATTACAATACTGTACTTGGCGGTGATAGTGGTTTCGAAGGACTTCTAGATGAGTTTGGAGTATATTACCAGGATGAACAGGGTAGAAACAATATCGATGATAATATTTTTAAAAGAAGAGTAAACCGTAAATATAATTATGGTAAAGTAATTGAAGTTTATGGCTTTGATGGTTTGTATTCTGATTATGCGTTTGATCCCCGATTGGCTGTTTCTTCAGGTAATTTAGATCTTATTTATAAATCTGAGTTTCAGTTTCTGGAAACGGACCTCAATTTTACGAACCTTTATATAGATATAGATTTTGAGCAGATTACCCATGGAACTGAAATCCGGATCCATTTATCTGAAGATTCCGGAGAAAAGATTGTACATATAAATCTGGAAGAGCTGTCATGGATACTTGATGACAGTCAAAACCTTGAAATTGATATAAGTATTAAAAACAGCATTCTTTCAGTCTCATATTTCGGTAAGATTATTGCTGAAACGAAAGTGGAAATAGATTCAGCAGCAGTTTTTTATGTTGTTAATAATTCTGAAAGTATGACGACAAAGATTTCATCTCTTCTTGTAAGACGGGAAGAAAAACGGGTAGTAGCGAAGAAAGTTGACGATCTTGAAATTAAACTTTAAACATAACAGTTAAAACAGCTTTAGGGGGCAAGTGTGTTAAAAAGAAATCTAATAGTTTTAATTCTCGTAATTGTATCTTTATCTTTTGCTTTTGGGCAGGAAATTTCTGAAAAAAAGGAAATTGCAATTTTTAGTTTAAGCTATACTGATTGGAGTATTCCTGATGGTGCTTTGGGACTTGTGGACCAGTCAGTACAGAACGTTTTTATAAATCTTAAGCGATTTGATATTATTGGTATGTCATACAGACTTGATGCAGGAGATATAAGCGGGTTTATTGATGAAATAAAAAAGGTTAAGGAATCGAATATTGAAGTACCTGAAGCTGTTCGTCTGGGGGAGCAGACATTTACAGAAGCTGATTTTAACAAACTTGTTGGATCTTTTATTATAGTTATCCCAGTGATGTCATACTATGAAGTGGCTGCAGATGATGGTGGAGGATACACTGCAGAAATACAGACAAGTTTTACATTTATCAATGTAGAGGAAGGAAAGGCTTTTGCCAGCTTCCAGGTGGATACAACTGGTTCTGATGAGACTGCCAAAGCAGCTGTTAAAAATGCAGTTGATGCTATGCCCATACAGCTGTCCTATGAAGTAAGAAAAATACCGGAGTTTCAGCTTAAATCAGGTATTCTTGATGTTAATGGAAGAGAGATCCTTATTGAGCTGGGTGCTAATATGGGGATCAAGCCTGGAGATGAGTTTAGTCTTACAAATACTGTAATTCTTCCTTCCGGTCACCTGGTTGAAAAAAAGGTTGGTCTTCTTGTAGTTAAGGAAGTTAATCAGGAAGTTTCCACTGCAAAGGTTTTCTATGCAAAAAAGAAACCTGCTGTGGGAGATCAACTTAAGGAAATACCCCGAATGGGTTTTGAATCTGCTTTGTATGTAAACTATATAAGTCAGTCTGATCCTGCAAAGGACCCGATTCTTGCATTAGGTATCAGACAGATTGTTTCGAGAGGCTTTTATAAAATCAGACCCTATGTGGGAATTGAAATACCTCTTGGAGTAGATGTAAAGGGAGTTCTTCTTAACTATTTTTTCTTTCCAGTCAATACATATGTAGGAACTGAAATGAATTGGTATTTAGGAAGACTTCATATAACCCCTGCTGTTGATGTTGCACTTGGAATGCTTGTTCCAATTGCTGAGGAATACCAGGACGATTTTGTTATTTACAGTTCTATTGGTGGCCATGCACGTTTGGGTATAAGCTATATGTTCAGCGATGATATAAAACTGTTTGGAGAAGCCGGTTATGCTGCTATGTTGTCTATTAACGAAGGTTTTTTTAATTCATATAGTGGCCTTCTTTTCGGTGGTGGTGTAACATTTAAATATTAATTATATGAGGGAAGATATGAACAAAACAAAACTATTATTAATTATAATACTTATTATGGCAGTAATGATCTCCTGTGTCTCAACAGGAGGGGGTGGGGCGTCTTCCGGAGCTTCTTCACAGACTTCAGCCCAGGCAGGACCTGTTCTCTCCGCATCTCCTGTTTACTATGCTTCAGGTACTGGAATTACACAATCTGCAGCGTTTAATGATGCAAAACTGAATGCAGTAAAAAAGGTTGCATCTGATGCTCTTGGTATTGCATCAGCAGCTGCAAACAGGGACAAACTTGAGAGTAAAATATATATAGCCAGCAATACCAATGCCTATGTCTACAACGAAACTATGGAAATTCTGGACAGGGGCGGTGAGAGTGGAAACTCCACTGCTACAATCGGGATAAGAATAAATCTTGAAGCTCTCTCCAATGTTCTTAGAGCAAATAAGATTTATGGCAATATTATACTTCCACAGGGAGGAGATGTTCAGCTTTTGGATATGGATAGACCTTCTTTTGCACCTGAAGCTGCTGTAGTTGCAACCAAAGATACACCAGTCGTAGAGACCCCGGCTCCTGCTTCACCAACATTGGAAGCTACACCGGAAGAAACAGCTCTAATCAATGAAATTATTGGTAATTTAACCTTTATGGTTTACTACGATGAAAATTCTGCAGCGGACCTGTTTCTTGCCAAGACTGCTGTTGGTGTGGCTAACCGTTACTTATCAGAAAATGGTATGGAGTATGTAGATTTGGGCCAGATTGAGCAGATCAAAAAGGACCAGGCTGCGGCTTATGAGGATGAAACCGGACAGGCTGTTTCAATGGTCCAGTGGATTGCGGGGAAATTGAATGCAGATATCTATATTGAGATAGTTGTTGATGCAAATTCAAGTACAAAAAACAGCAAATACTACGGAAGTGCCAGTGTTTCATTAAAAAACTTCGATGCATCGACTGCTGCCGGAAGAGGGTCCAGTTATTATCAGACTGTTCCTCCTGCTATGAGTACAGTGTCTGAAGCAGATGCTTTGAACAATGCTGTAGCCTCTGCCACCTTTAATGCAATAAAAAAAGCAGTTGACCAGGCCAGGACCTATACACAAAAAGAACTGACGCAAGGAATAAAGTATGATCTTGTTGTGCAGAATACCCTTGACTCCCGTCTTATGAGAGATTTTATGAAAAAGATGAAACGGAAGGTTAAATCTATAAAAAGAGTTTCCACGTCTCCTGAAGAAACAAAATATGAAGTAAGAATAATCGGCCGGATCGAAGATCTGGAAGATCTTGTGTATGATGTTTCAGAAGGCCTGGCTGGGTTAGAGGGAATGTTCCTGGTATATCAGAGGGGCAATTCAATTACATTTGATTCAGGATTATAAAAAGGAGTTTTAGGTGAAGAATAATTACAATTTATTACATTTACTACTGTGTTTATCGGGGATTCTTCTCCTTGTTATTGTGGTTGTCGGTTGTGTTTCAAGTCCGGAGACAGCAAAAGGAAATCAGCTGCCGTCCTGGGTAACAATGCCCCCGGCAGATACAAGTGATACAGTCTATTTTATAGGTGCAGGATCTGACGCTAATGGGGATGCTGCTATGGCAAGAGTTCTGGCTGGATCGGACATTGTATCAGCAATAACCCGTTTTCTGGGGGTAAAAGTCAGTTCAGAAACAACAGTAACTGCAAAGGATACTCTGGATAAGTTTACTTCTACATTGGACCAGACAATAAAAGAAACATCCAGTGCTCAGATAGGGGATTTCAGGATTGTTGAGAGTCATACTGAAAAGGATGGTGGTATTGCAAATGTATATCTGCTTGGTGCATATAATAAAAAAGCTCTTTTAGAAGAACAGGCCAGGATAAAAGCAGTATTTGCTGAGCAGAAAGCAGCTATATCCGGTCCGGAAGCAGAAGGTGATTCACTCATGAATTCTTCGGCGTTTTATAAGGCAGCCGTTACGTATCTTGAAGCAGCATCTGCGGCTTCAACTTCTGAGCTTGATAATGCCGATATTAAATATGAGCGAAATATGAATAAGGCTAAAAAAGCTGTAGGAAGTATTAATCTCTATGCCCTTAATGATAATCTCAACGCTTTTATTAAACAGCCTTTTGATGAGGCGTTCGGGCTTAAAATAACTGGTACACCCGGAATTGATGGCCAGGTTCTGACTGGTGTTCCTGTTCGAATAAGTTACAAGATTGTAAGAACTAATGGCAGAAAAAGTATCAAGGTTGAGTCAGTTGTCACAAATTCCAGCGGAACGGTATCTTTTATTAGACCTCCTGCTAATTTTGTAGGAACAGAAAGGGTTACTATGTCCCTGGATCTGTCTGCCTCTCTTGAAGCTCTCGAGAATGTTCCTGATAACTTATATGCTCAACTTGAATCCCTGGAGCAGATAGTAAAATCAAAGAGTGTTGGTTTTACGTACAATATTATATCCAGGGCAAAAGAAATTGCTACAGCTGTCATGATAATAGACCGGGATAATGGTGGTGCTTCCACAGGAAAAACTGAAACTGCGTCGGGTATTTTAGAAGTACTTACTGCAGAAGGATTTTCGATCCGCTCTATTGATGTTGACTCAAATATACTTAAGCTGGGGGATGAAAGTATAGTATCGGCAATTTCGAAAAAGTATGCGGGACGGTTTAAGAGGCTGGTTTTTGGGACTGTTGGTATTAGTGATTTTCAGCAGGACGGGGACAGGTTTACTGTAAAGGTCTCGGGAGATATAAAGGTTGCTGATCTTTTAACAGGAGAAATTCTTTATACTTCCGGAAACAGATTTAAGACTGCCATGGGTAGTAATGCTGCAAGTGCAATGTCTGCTGCGTTTAAGCAGTTTGGTAAGGTTGTTGGTGAGTCAATGGCTAATAATCTGCCGTAGAAATGGGGTCTGGACGCTGTTGGGGCGATTCATAAATCGCCCTTATGTCTCCATCTCTCTCTTCAGCCTTTCCAGTTCATTATCTGCCTTTATTTTATTTATATTATTCTCCAATTCCATTGTATTCCCGTCTCCAATCAGGTTGTTTATTTCGGCAAGCAGCCTGTTCGGATCTATGGATAGTTGCTGTTGGGGCGATTCATGAATCGCACTTACGGCCTTCTCTACCTCCAGCTTTAAGCCCATCAGCTGATCGGTCAGGTATCTAATATCGTTCCTTACAATTTCCGCCCGGCCTTCTGCTTCTGTCTGAAGGTTTGCTTTTCCTTTTTCTTTAGCAAGTTTTATCCTGGTTTCCCATTTCTTAAGATCTTCACGGGTTTTTATATATTTCTGCTCCAGGAGTTTATACTCAGTTTTGATTGAAATTAGATATTCCTTATCATTTTTAGAACTCATATATACTCCTTGAATTTTATAGTTTACCCTGATAAAACCTACTATATCATATTGAAAGAAACTGTTCAGGAATATTAATGGAAGATCAATTTTACGACACCGATGAACCAATAGTTGCTCTTGCCACAGCCTGGAGTGAGAGTGCTTTGGCTGTTATACGTACCAGCGGAAAGGGCAGTGTTGAGCTGTTTGCAAAAGTATTTACAAACCCCAAAAGTATTTTATCCTCAACCGGGTTTACCATGCACTATGGATATATTACAGATCAAAGCAGGGGAAAGAAAATCGATCAGGTTACAGCTGCTGTTTACAGGTCACCTAAGAGTTATACCGGTCAGGATGGTGTGGAAATATTCTGCCACGGTTCTCTTCCAGGTATTGAATCAATTATTACAATTCTCAAAAAAGCAGGTTTTAGAGAAGCAGCTCCAGGTGAATTTACAATGAGAGCATTTCTTAATGGAAAGATGGATCTTAGTCAGGCAGAAGCTGTAGCTGAGATTGTCGGGTCCAAATCAAAGCAGGCTCATTCTCTTGCTTTAAACAGGTTGTCCGGCGGCGTACTCGAAAAGATAGATTTAATAAAGAAAAAACTTGTAGATTTGATGGGCCTTATTGAGGTCCAACTCGATTATCCTGACGATGAAATTGGAGGAGATACGGATATCCCTCTGGATTCACTCCTGGATGCTGAAAAAGAAATTATAAACCTTATCAATACTTATAGAGTTGGAAAAATATTTCATGAAGGAGTTGCTGTTGCACTTGCAGGGGGAACCAATGCCGGAAAGTCTTCACTTTTTAATTTGTTTTTAAAGGAAGACCGCTCGATTGTCTCGGATATTAATGGAACTACAAGAGATTACATAGAAAGCTGGATAACCTTGGAGGGTATACCAATAAGACTTTTTGATACCGCAGGATTAAGGGATGCGGAGCATCCTATAGAGGTTGAAGGGATAAGACGGAGTGAAGAGATTATTAAAAATGCTTCTTTGGTTTTGTATATAATAGATGGCAGTACCGGAATGACAGCGGAAGATAAAGAAATTTTTAGTAAATATAAAAATGATCCTGATTATCTTTTTATCTGGAATAAGATTGATAAATTGAGTGCCGGTGTACCTGACGGGGTTATTCCTGTAAGTGCTGTAACATCAGAAGGATTTTCTGATCTTGAAAATATTATTAATTCAAGGCTTACAGGAATGGAAATTTCCGGATCTGAGCTGATGATAGACTCTTTAAGACAAAAGGGACTATTGGAAAGAGCAGCCCGGTCACTCCGCTCAGTAAAATTATCTCTTGAAAATAGTATATCTCTGGATGCTGTAGCTATGGATTTGAAAGAGACTCTGGATGCTCTTGGGGAAATAACAGGCGAGGTTACCAGTGAGGATATCCTTAATAATATTTTTTCAGGATTTTGTGTAGGGAAATAATATGGATTATGATGTAATTGTAATAGGCGGAGGACATGCCGGGATTGAAGCTTCCCTGGCTCCTGCAAGATTAAATTTCAGAACTTTGTTAATAACCCAGAGCCTGGATGCAATAGGCAGATTATCCTGTAATCCGGCAATAGGAGGGCTCTCAAAAGGTAATATTGTCAGGGAAGTTGATGCTCTTGGCGGAGAGATGGCAAAGCTTATAGATGCCACAATGATACAATTCCGTACTCTAAATAAAAGAAAGGGACCGGCAGTTCAGGCCCCCAGGGCCCAGGCTGACAAATTCTCCTATAACAGGCTGGCTAAAGAAACACTTGAGAATCAATCAAATCTTTTTCTCTTTCAGGATACGGTAATTGATCTTATGATTGATTCTTCAGGAAGCTCGGTAACCGGAGTTATTAC
>DAOWMA010000166.1 GCA_030643345.1 Spirochaetaceae bacterium | reverse complement strand
TTAATAATTGGCAGTGGAGGCAGGGAACACGCCATAGCGTGGAAACTGGCACAAAGCCGGATGGTAACAGAAATTTTTGTTTCCCCGGGAAACGGGGGAACAGAAACTGAGGCGAAGTGTAGAAATATCTCTGTTACAGATAATAAAGGTCTTGTTGAATTTGCGAAAGCCAACAGTATAGATATGACAGTTGTCGGGCCGGAACTTCCCCTTGTAGAGGGCCTTTCGGATTTGTTCAGGAGGAATGGTCTGGCTGTAATTGGTCCTGGTAGGGCAGCGGCCCAACTGGAGGGAAGCAAGTCTTTTGCAAAGAGTTTTATGCTGAAAAATGGTGTTAAAACGGGTTATTATATGGAGTTTGATCAATACAAAGAAGCTGTGGACTCCCTCCCGGAATGTGCCTGGCCTGTTGTAATAAAGGCCGATGGACTTGCAGCAGGCAAGGGCGTAATAATCTGTAAGGATCCAAAAGAAGCAAAGGATGCCATGAAACGGATAATGGTAAAAAGGGCTTTTGGAAGTGCAGGAGACAAAGTAATTATTGAAGAATTTCTCGAAGGAAAGGAAGTTTCTATCCTTGCATTTGTAGATGGTAAAACTATTCTTCCATTACTTTCTGCAAAGGACCATAAACAGATTGGAAATGGCGATATCGGCCCCAATACCGGGGGCATGGGGGTTATCGCACCTAATCCATATTATACTGCAGCAATCGAAGCTGATTTTAATAAAAATATTCTGGGACCTACTCTTAAAGGAATAGTGAAAGAGGGATGGGATTTTAGGGGGATCCTCTTTTTCGGTGTTATGATTACAAAAAGCGGCTGCCGTCTTCTTGAATACAATGTCAGAATGGGGGACCCTGAGACCCAGGCTGTACTTCCCCTTCTAAAGAATGATCTTGCGGAAGTTTTCCAAAAAGTTCATGACAAAGATCTTACAGGATATTCTCTAAGTTTTAGGAAGGAAAGTGCCTGTACTGTTGTTGCGGCTTCAGGAGGTTATCCCGGAGACTACAAAAAAGGACTGGAGATTTCAGGGACAGGTGAGTTGTCCCAGCCTTTATTTATAAGTGGTGCAGAGAAAAAAGATGGCCTGTTCTTTACAAAATCCGGCAGGGTCCTTTCTGTAACAGCCCTGGCTGATACACTTTCTGAAGCTTCGAATCTGGCCTATAAAGAATTGTCAAAGATAAGTTTTGAGGGGATCTATTACAGGACTGATATCGGGGAAGATAATTGAGGAGGTTATAAATGCCAATTGATGAAAAACTAATAACCAGAGAAGTTTTGAATAATACTCTGGCAAGGGAAGTTTATCCGGAAGTAAAAGTTGTAACTGAGCCTAAGATGGGTAAAGTAAGAACTGTCTACGATTTGGGAGATAATAGAATGATCATGATCTCCAGTGACAACCTTTCAACTCACGATGTTGTACACAAGAGACAGGTTTATGGCAAGGGAGAGAATCTGGATGCTATTTCAGGATATTATTTTAAAACAACAGAACACATTGTTTCCAATCATCTAATAGAAACACTTGCTCCAAATGTATGGCTTGTACAGAAAGCCAGCCCAATTCTGGTTGAAATGGTATTCAGAAAATATCTGACCGGTTCCGGGTGGAGAGATTATAAAAAGAAGAATGGTCCCGAAAAAGGATCTGAGTTCTGCGGTGTGGAACTTAGACCGGGATACAGAAAAAATGAGATGCTTGATGAGGTCATCTTTACGCCGACAGGAAAGGGTCAGGCGGGTGATTTTAATATTGCGGAGTTCCAGTGTATGGATCCTGAAACTGATGACCCCAAAATTACAATAGATATAATTAGAAGAAATTATAAAACATTCGGCCTTAGAAAACCTGAAGATCTTGACTATGTAATGGAAAAGGCCTTTGAACTGTATAATTTTATACATGAAGATTTAGGAAGAGAGGGTCATCTCCTTGCTGATACCAAGTGGGAATTCGGTTATATGCCGGATGGCACAATTGCATTAATTGATGAGTGTGTGACCCCCGATTCCTCCAGGTTCTGGTCAGCAAGTGATTATTTATTTAATTCTGAGAAAAATGAGTTTACTATTGTACAGGACGATAAACAGCATTTTAGAGATTATGTAGAAAGTCTTGGATTGCAGGCTGTAGACAGGAAGGAAGAACTTGCTGCTCATATGATGGATGACGAAGTACTCAGGCAGGGTGTTGTAAAGTACTGCAATATAAGGGAAGAGATTGCAGGGACATTACCTGTAATTACAACCTATCCAAGGAAAGACGCTGTACTGGCAGCTTTAAGTGATGCCGGTTTTTTACGATAAAAGGAGAAATTGAGAGGGTCAATGGGAGTAAAATTTAGTATTTGGTTTGTTTGTGTTAATCATATATTAGATTTCTATGGATTTTCTCCAATAACCATGTTAGTGTATTTAATCGAAATTTGATGTAAGACAATATTGGAAAAGGAAGGTTTATGGACATATTTAGCTGGGCATTGCTTGTTGTAGCAGGAGGAAGTATTCTTGCTCTAAGTTATGCGCTAATAAAAACAAAATGGATTTTTAAACAGCCTGTAGAAGATGCGAGGTTAAAAAAAATAGGCGGCTTCGTTGCTGATGGAGCAATGGCATTTTTAGTAAGGGAGTATAAGGTTTTGATACCTTTTGTCCTTTTTGTTACTGCATTCCTTGCTATTGCCAATAAAGGTGCGCTGAGATATCAGGCTGTAGCATTTGTAATTGGTGCTTCTGCCTCTGCTTTAGCTGGTTTTATAGGTATGAAGGTTGCCACAGCAGCTAATACAAGAACAACACATGCTGCTCAGAAGGGATTGATTCCAGCTCTTAAAGTTGCTTTTGTCGGTGGAAGTATTATGGGAATGAGTGTTGTCGGACTGGCCACTCTGGGTTTTCTCATACTTCTTTTTCTTGGCAAATTTATGTTTGGTACATCTATTGGGGCCCTTGCAGATTATGTTCTTCCAATTATTACAGGATTCAGTCTCGGAGCAAGTTCAATGGCCCTCTTTGCCAGAGTAGGTGGTGGTATTTTTACCAAAGCTGCCGATGTGGGTGCAGACCTTGTTGGAAAGGTTGAGGCCGGAATTCCGGAAGATGATCCACGGAATCCGGCTACAATTGCAGATAATGTTGGTGACAATGTTGGTGATGTTGCGGGAATGGGAGCAGACCTCTTTGAGTCTTATGTTGGTTCAATAATTGGTGCAATGGTTCTTGGAATCAGTATTGGGGCCAGCGATGTTTATAGATTAAAACTTGTAGTTTTTCCACTTCTCCTTGCTGTTGCAGGAATTGTAGCAGCCATGATTGGTATAAGTTTTGTACGTGTAAAAGAAGGGAAATCACCCCAGGCAGCACTTAACAAGGGTACTTTTGGAGCTGCTGGAATTGCAGCAGTATTTTCTTTCTTGTTAAGTTACTTTTTTCTTGGCCAAAACATTGATAATGGTGGTATAGCCTCTCTTAGTGTATTTTTCTCGTCTGTTATTGGTATGGCAGCCGGTACGCTGATAGGGATGATAACAGAATACTATACTGGTACAGATACTAAGCCGGTGAATAAGATAGTAAAATCATGTGAAACAGGACCAGCCACAACTTTGATAACGGGAATGGGTGTTGGAATGGTTTCAGCCTTCCCCCCAATAGTAATTATTGTAGCGGCAATACTTTCCAGTCATGTTTTTGCCGGTCTTTATGGTATAGCAATCGCTGCTTTGGGTATGTTGATGACTCTGGGAGTTCAGCTTGCTGTTGATGCCTATGGCCCTATTGCTGATAATGCCGGTGGCCTTGCAGAGATGTCAGAGTTCCCTCCAGAGGTAAGAAAGATTACAGATGAGCTTGATGCAGTAGGTAATACTACGGCAGCAATTGGAAAGGGTTTTGCAATTGGTTCTGCTGCTCTTACTGCAATTATTCTTTTCTCTGCTTTCAGACAGCAGGTTGGAGTAGGAATTATTGATCTTATGGATCCATTGGTTGTTTCCGGAGTTTTACTGGGGGCCGTTTTGCCCTACTTGTTTTCCTCTATGGCAATGAATGCAGTGGGTGAAGCCGCTTTTGCGATGATAGAAGAGGTACGTAGACAGTTCAGGGAAAAACCCGGTATTCTGGACGAGACAGAAGAACCTGATTATAAAAGATGCGTTGATATTTCTACGGCATCTGCACTCCGAAATATGATTCTACCTGGTATAATTGCTGTAATATCACCTATTCTTGTAGGTTTTATTGGCGGTCCCAGGATGCTTGCTGGAACTCTGATAGGAGTCACTGCTTCGGGTGTTGTCCTTGCTATTTTCATGTCAAATGCAGGTGGGGCCTGGGATAATGCCAAAAAAATGATAGAAGGCGGTGCCAGTCAGGGAAAGGGTTCTGAAGCCCATAAGGCAGCTGTTGTTGGTGATACTGTGGGAGATCCATTTAAAGACACTGCGGGGCCATCGTTAAATATTCTAATAAAATTAATGGCAATTATCTCACTGGTAATTGCTCCAATGCTGAAAGATTTCTGGGGGTTATAGTAGTATGGAATATAAAAACAGATTATACATGGTTCTTTATCCGAATCAGTCTCTGATTGCTTCACAGTACGATCCTGAGATGTTTGCAAGGCACTACACTTCCGGATCAAGCCGGCACTATTCAGGTAAGGTTATTTTTACAGAAGTGGATGTGGATTACAGGAATGATTTTTTGGATATAGAAAATATTCTGGACAATCTGAAAGCTCATAAAGATGGAAGACCAAAGGCGACAAAATTTGTTGCGTCATACAGAGTTCTTGAGCATGTGGAGTTATCTGCTATAGGAACACTTTATATCTCAACAGAGGAAGGCCACTGTATTGGTCTTAATAAAGGTGTCCACAAAGAGCATGAGGAAGGGTTTATCAGGGTATATGCCGAAATTGCTCCTATGCATATGCTTGTAATGTCGAGATTGACTCCTATGAACTTTGGAAGATATATCACAGATCCCAATAACCGGAAGAGCGCTCCCAGTCAGTTTTATACACAGTTGGATATAAATCTGGTTGAATTTATTGAGGAGTTTGAAAAAAATCCTTTTAAACCTTCTCCTATTACATCAATACATCCTTCTACTATTAGAGACGGGTTCCATGAGCTTATGTCCCATCCGGATAAAAGAACCAAAGGAATGGCTCTGGATAGTAATATGGACTCTATTTCATATCGTCTTTTAAGGAATGGGTTTACATTTGCGGCAAAAGGTGAGTGTATGTTTTATCCAATTCCAAGTCATAATGAAATTGAGGCTGCAAACTTTAAGTTCTGGCGTACAATGTAATATTTCGTTGTAGGGGCAGCCACAAGGGTTTGTATACAAACCCTTGTGGCTGCCCCTACGATCGGATTTATTAAACCAAAATCAGTTCAATTCCATGAGTTTTGCAGTAATCCATGTATTCATCAGGTATGCCTGTATCACTGATTATCACATCAAAATCGGTAAGTTTAGCAAAGAGGGTGTTTTTCACTTTGTTAAACTTGGATGAATCTACAAGCAGA
>DAOWMA010000088.1 GCA_030643345.1 Spirochaetaceae bacterium | reverse complement strand
TCCTGAACTCCTTGCAAGTCCTATAGCAACACCTTCTTTTCCAGGTAATGCAGAATGGATGGCAATAGACTGCCTAATAGGCATTACAAGATGTTCGCCTGTACTCCACAGAACAATTAGTGTAACTGCGGACCATCTGGCTTCCAATGCAATAGCAAGACCAACCATGCCCAGAAGTGAAATAAAAAATGCAATTCTAATAATTCTATTCTCAGGGATTCTGTATAACAATGCAAGCATCAGAAAAAGAAGCAGACCAGGCAGCTCTCTAAGGAATTCCACCACTCCTCTTTCAAATCGATTGATATTAAGAATTTCAACTAAAAAATTATTTAAAGAACCAACGTACAATCCTGCAGCAATCCCAAAAATAAACATACTGAATAGAAAGGATTTTATATGAGGATCTGTAAAGACCTGTTTGAATTTAATCATATGTAGAGGTATATAGAATTTTAATTAAAATTACAATTACAAACAATCAAAACAAGTAGCGGTACAATATATATGGTATACTCTTTTTAGTAATTACTGCTGGAGGATTATTCTCTGTGTTTGGAAAGACAAAATATTTTTACAGATTATTTTTTGCATTTCTTCTAACAAGTATACTACCCTTAGCTCTGCTAAGCTTATTTTTTGGTTTATTTTCAGCCCGGGTACTTGAAGGTTCCTACCGTCAGCAGTCAGAGGCAACAATAAAAAACGTTACTGGAGCTATAGACCATCAACTTGCAAAGTTTAGTCATCTTGTTTATATACTCAGTCAAAATGAAGAAATTATTATAACACTGGAAGCAGGAAATTCAATTAATCATCCCAATATGTTAAATCTATACCAAACACTTTATTCATCCATAGCTGGTCATATCGATAATGCCGCCTTGCATATTATCAGTCTGAATGGACTTCCTTCATATTCCACTCAGCAGATTCCTGATTTTTATATAGATACTCCTAAAGACAGCACAGGTGGTATCTTTCTAAAAGCTTCCAAAGAACCTGAAAAAACAGTTCTTTCGCTTAATAATTATCTAAATAACAAGGGAGAACTTGTTGCTCTCTCTTTGTGCAAATCCATCCGTACAGAAGAAGGCAAAATTATTGGTTTTGTTGTCCTTGATATCTATAAGAGTTATCTATCCATAATTGCTGATAGAATAAACAGAGGATTTTTCAGCGAACTTCTGCTTGTCGATCCCACAAGAAATCTTGTTTCAGATCTGTACCATCCTGAAAACGATGGTAATTTCAGCCACCTCCCATTTCTTATTGGGGTAACCCCCTTCAGGACAGGATTGTTTATTAAAAATGAGAGAATGATTAGCTACAATGCCCTGACTCCGGTAAATATTTCCATAGCTGGTACTGTGGCCCTCAATGTGGTAATGACAAATCTTTCATATTTAGTGAACATGACTCTTTGGTTTCTTTTGATCTGTCTTATACTTTCAATCCTTATTGCAGTTTTAATTTCCCGTTCAATATCCCAGCCTGTAAAAGAACTTATCTTCTCAATGAGCAGAGTTGAGGATGGTGATTTAGATGTAAGAATAGAGTCACCCAGAAAGGATGAGATAGGCATCTTATTTAATAAATTTAATATTATGACAGAGCAAATACAGAAGCTGATGAAGGAAACTCTCGAAGAACAGAACCAGCTTCTTACAGCAGAGAGGAAGGCTCTCCTTGCCCAGATAAATCCTCATTTTTTATATAATACTCTGAATACAATTAAATCAATCTCTAAACTTGAAGGAATTGACAATATAACAACAATTGTAACACAACTGGGTAAGTTACTCCGTTCAACAATTGAAAATGATCAGGAATTTGTTACACTGGGTACAAGTATAGAACTGGTAAAAAGTTATTTGGCAATACAGAAAATACGCTTTGGAGATAAAATACAAACTCTTATTGAATTACCGGAAAATCTTAAAACCCACTCTTTTCCTAAATTAATTCTGCAGCCTTTAATAGAAAATGCAGTCATTCATGGATTGGAACCAAAGGTGGGTGGTGGAAAGATAGTTCTTAAAGTAAGCAAACAAAACAAAGAGATAAAGATAGAAATATCAGATACTGGTATAGGAATGACTGAACCCCTTAAGGCTATGGAAGACAATAGCAAAAACAGTATCGGTTTACATAATGTACATCGGAGGCTCCAGCTTTATTACGGAAAAGATTATGGAATAAATATAGAAAGCAGCCTGGGAAAGGGCACAAAAATAGTTCTTGTAATTCCTATGGAGGAGGATTTTATTTTATGATTAAAGCTGTAATTATTGAAGATGAAAAACTGCTTCGAAAAGAACTTATCCTTACAACTCCCTGGAATCAACTTGGATGCGAACTCCTTGGTGAAGCAGAAAACGGTTTGGATGGACTTACGTTAATTCTTAGAATAAAACCCCATATTATTATTACAGATATAAATATGCCGGGAATGGATGGCCTTACCATGATCCAGAAAGCACAGAGCAAGGAGTACCAGCCAAAGGTAATACTTCTGACAGGTCACTCCGATTTTGAATACGCAAGAAAGGCTCTTCGTTTGGGGGTTATCGAATATCTTCTAAAACCCATTGATGATTCTGAACTTTATTCTCTAATAAAAAAAACTGTAGAAAATATAGCATCTAAAAATGATTATGATCAAATTAGTGAAAAATTCGGGGTACAGGAGATTTTCAGAACCCAGCTGAACGGGAATAGTGATCACTACATCCAACAGGCTGTTGAATATATTCAGACTAATTTTAATAGTGATATTTCCCTGCAGGACAGTTCACACCATCTGGGGATATCACCAGGATATCTTTCACATATATTCAAGAAGTCTACTGGTTATACATTTCTGGAATACATAACACTCTTCAGAATAAGGCACTCACTGCTGCTTTTGAAAGAACAAAATCTGCAAGTAAGCGATGTTGCATACAAATGCGGTTTCCAGGATCCTGGATACTTTATTCAGCTTTTCCGGCGCCACACAGGAGTAACACCAGGGAAATACAGGACAGGAATCACCCCTACCCCTGAATCGAAGGAGTAACAGCATGAGGGAAATACTATATTTATACCTTATCCAATCAACAATTTCAGATCAGAATCCAGGCTGGGAGCATCTGAAAAGAGAAATGAATGCATTCCAAGGGTGGAACCTGCATTAACATTCTCAATGAAATCATCTATAAATACAGTTTCTTTAGGCAGAACTCCCTCAGCTTCTAAAATAAGCCTAAAAAACTCTTCTTCTGGTTTTGCGGTTTGCATAATATGCGAAGCGTAAACTCTATCAAATATCCGGTATAAACCCCGTTCATGAAGATAATCCCAATGCTCTTTGATCGTATTTGTCCCACAAACAACCAGGTAGTGCTTCTTGAGCTCTACTATAATACTTTCAACATTTGCGTCAATTTCAGGCTTAAATAACCCACTAATCATCTCCTCTTTGATACTAATTCCCGAGTTCTTCGAAAACTCCTGCCAGAAATCACGAACCTCTATACGTCCCTCCATCAGCAAATGGAACCTGCTCTTATTCATCTTCCTGAAACTTTTTTCACTAATGTTAAGGACCCTGCATATTTCTGGAATCACATCAAAATTTTTAAGAAGGACACCACCCATATCGAAGATAAACAGTTTTATAGACATATATCCAGCAACCTAGCCCTTTCGGGAAGAATACACAGAAGCACCGGATACAAAATAATTACTCATACTAAAAAACAATATCAACATAGGAATACTTGCAAGAAAAGCAACTGCCATCATTGCCCCTTCATCGGTATATTTTTCTGCTGCAAATTTGACAATATAAAGTGGAACTGTTTTCATCTTCTCACTTTGAGCTATTAAAAGAGGCCAGATTAGATTGTCCCATTGAGTACGAAAAGTCAGTATCGCCAGTGTGGCAATAGCCGGTTTAATATTGGGAAGAACAATATTAAAAAATATTCGTATTTCACCAGCTCCATCAATTCGTGTTGCATCCAGAAATTCATCAGGAAATGTAATAAGAAATTGTCTCATCATAAATACTCCAAAGGCATTTACAAGAAAGGGGAATATTAGCCCACCATAGGAATTTTGAAGGTGCAGATTTGTTGCTACCAGATAGAGAGGGATCATGATGGCTTCGAAAGGGATCATCATTGTTGCCATAATGGCAAGAAAAACAATATTTCGTCCGCGAAATCTGAACTTTGCCAACCCGTATCCGGTAATACCCGCTAATAGGACTGTTGAAACTGTTACACTGCAGGCTACAATTACCGAGTTAATTATATTTCTAAAAAACATATAATTTCCATCATTTCCGGCAATAGCCTTAAAATAGTTCTGCCAGTGAAAACCTCTAGGGACCCATCTGTAAGGCATTTTCAGAATATCCTTACTTGGCATTGCAGAAGCTGTAAACATAAAGATCAATGGAATAATTGTAAATATTAATGCAGCCAAAAGAATCAATGTACTCAACAACCACATAAAAGAAAACACTGATTTATTCTCTGTTTTTTCCTGTAATAAACTCATCATTTTCTCCTAATAATCCACATCATCCGCTTTGGATGTCTTAAATTGGAGCCAGGTGAAAAAGAGCATAATAACAAAAAGAATAATACTCATTGCACTGGCACGACCCAGAAGATGATCCCTGATACCGGTATTGTATATATTTAAAGTTATGACATTGATTGGGGCCTGGGGAGATCCGGCTTGTACAAACAGATACTGGGTTCCAAAAGTTTTAAGGCATTGAAGCATGGCCATTATCGAAACAAGCAGTACAGTCGGCTTTAGAAGAGGAAGTGTAATACGCCAGAATATTTGTCTGGGAACTGCCCCGTCAATCTTTGCAGCTTCATACAGACTATGAGGAATTGAGGCCAGTCCGGCTATAAATATTACTACAAAATATCCAATATACTTCCAAAAATATACAAGCATAGTGGAAAACTGAACCATAAATGACTTTGCTAACCATAGATGATCAACTCCTGGTGTGTTCACAAGAAAATTTAACCACTGATTTGCTATTCCTCTGGGATCAAATATCATCATCCAGATAACAGCTGCAACTACAGAAGATAGAACTGCAGGGGAATAATAAGCAAGCTGCAGGAATTTCTTCCCCTTATTTCTTCCCATTATTAAAACAGCTAAAAGAAGGCTGACAATAACCAGAGGTATAAATGTACCAAGAGTAAAAACAAATGTAGCTCTCATGGAATTCCAGAAATCAGATGAACTTAATAGATACTTGTAATTCCCCAACCCCAGAAAATCAGGAGCTTTAAGAGATAATATTTTTTTTCGAAACAGACTGATATAGGCTGCATTTATAATTGGGTAAAAACTGAAAAGCATAAAAAATATTAAAGAGGGTGTTACAAAATACCACCCCCAACGGGAAAGTTTTTTTTCTATACCTGAATATTTTTTTTTCATATCTGTTTCCTTACAATAATTAAAACAGGCGGTACTGTTAAACTAAAAACAATTACCGCCTAATTTAAATAACTTATAAAAAACTACTGCTGATCCAGAACTTCCTGGGCTTTAACTTTTAATGAAGCAAGAGCCTTTTCCGGAGCAATACCGCTAAGAAGTACACCTTCTACAGCTTCTTTCATTAGTTCCTGTATTTTTGCACTGTTCTCTGCATAGTAGACCATATGTCCCTTGGCCAGATCATTTGCAAAGACATCTCCATAGGGAATATTTTTGAATGTTTCGGAACTCATCAATGCCTTGGTTGGCTGGATTAGTCCTACTTCAGAAAGGTATTCTTCAGAATGGGAAAGCATATAAGAAATAAACTCCCATGCAACTTCCTGTTCTCTGGATGATTTCTGATTGTTAACCATATAGTAATGACCATAATATGCTGAAGCAACATCTTCTACAGCATTTTCAAACTGTGGAAAAGGAATAACCATCCAGTCACCACTGTCATAAAATTCCTTATTATCAGCACGAATACGTCCAATCTGATAAAGTCCACTTAGACACATTCCCATATCATTATTATCCATATTGAAAAGCTTTCGACCATTCTTGTAAGTTGGAGATCCCAAATTTTTTCCATTTGGTCCCCAGTCTGCCATAAATTCCAAAAATGTAAGCCATGCTTTATCGTTTATTATTGCTGTTTTGCCATCGTCACTTACAAGTTTACCACCAAGCTGTTCAACCATAGGAACCATGGAAACTAAATAGTAAGGGAAACGAAAGTCAAAACCTCTTCGGGTAATAATATCGCCTTTTCTAAGAACCATTTTCTCAGATACTGCTACTATATCTTCCCATGTTTTTGGGTAGTCCTTTTCAGGATCAAGGCCTGCATCACGAAAAACCCTTTTATTAACATAAGGAGCCCAGTTTGTAAGTTCCAGAGGAAGACCGTATACATCCCCTCCTTCTGTTACTGCATTAAGAACACCATCTACATAAGCATTCTTTAGATCAGAGGTGGAAGAATAACCTGCAGCTTTTAGATTAACAGGAGCAACTCTGCCATTTGCAATATATGCGTATCCATCCTCAATCTGAGTATTAAAAATATGGGGGCCTTCGTTTGCTGCAAACGCAGTTAAAAGAAGTTCCGGCATCTTTTTACTGGAATTTGTTACACGTTCAATAGTTACATCGGGATTAGCAGCTTCAAACTCCTTTATATATCTTTCCTCCAAAGCCGTTCGGTTTGGATCTTCATGGGTCCAGAATGTAATAGTAATAGACCCTTCTTCCTCAGGTTGTCCTGCAGCAAACAACGGCAGGGCAAGAAAAATTAAAGTAAGTAAAATGGGAATGATTTTTTTCATCACAACTAGTCTCCTTTTCTCAAAATATATTTAATTTTAAACCAGTACTATCCTGCTGACAATATGTTATTCTTCCAATAAATGTGACAATAGTGCTACTTCAGCCAGAGCATACTATAAGGCGGCAGTTCCAGATTCAAGGTACCATTCTCATCCATCAGAAATTTTGTTCCTGTAATTCCATCAAGTAGAGGCTGGTCCTTCTTCAGGATCAGCCACTTTTCATACATACCGGCAAGAGTGGGAGTCTGTAGTCTGAAAGTAACCGGCTTTTCAGAAATATTCCCCAATATAAGAGAATGGTCCCCATCATGGTATGGATGGTTTAAAAACAGTGTATCTGTAAGAGCCAGAAATTCAAAATTCCTACTCCCCGGATAAAAAGCACTATCCAGACTGCGAAGTTCCAGCACCCGGTTTATCAAGGGCAGATAAGCTCTCTGAAAAGGATCGGCAGGCTCTGCCAGATCCATATCAGGTAAATAATTCTTATGTCTGTTAAGGTCCCTCGGTTTACCGGATATTTCATATCCATGAAGATCATTTTTTATCCCCAGAAGATCATTAAAATAGACCGCAGGAACAGATTGCCCAATGGTAAGAACAAACCCCTGGGCCAGTGCCAATCTTGAAGCCTCCAAATCAGGTTCAATATCCCTTCCGGACAAATTACTGAATTTAAGGGAACTTCTGGTTGTAGCACAAAGCTCATAGATAGTTTTACCATCAATAATCCAGTCAAGAAAATAATCAATAGAAGGTATGCCGGCTAAGATTTCAGGTCCCCGGCCTGATTTTTCTGATATTG
>DAOWMA010000092.1 GCA_030643345.1 Spirochaetaceae bacterium | reverse complement strand
TGATAAGTGTGGTGCAACTGAATCTCATATCATTATCTTTGACCGCTGCGGCAAAACAAACTGGAAAGATAAAGTGTTTTCTGATACCGGTGAGTTTAACGGTTATAAAATTAAGATCTGGGGTATGTAGACCTGCTCTGTCAATCAAATATTTAACAATCAATTACAGACATAAATAATCACTAAACCTGAATAAAACCCTGACAAGGAGCATTTATTACCCATGCCCATAATTACCCTGACAAATATAAGCAAAACCTACCCCATGGGGAAAGTATCTGTAGAAGCTCTCAAAGGAATCTCTCTGGAAATAAGCAGGGGGGATTTTGTTGCCGTTGCCGGACCTTCGGGTTCCGGAAAAACAACAATAATGAACATCATAGGGCTCATTGATAAACCAACTGACGGAAAGGTCATAATAGGAGACAAGGATGTAAGTGTACTCAGCAGAAACGGATTGACAAAGCTCCGTCATGAAAAGCTCGGGATAATTTTCCAGTCCTTTAATCTGCTTCCTGTACTGAATGTATTTGAAAATGTAGAGTTTCCCCTTTTAATTGGTAAAGACAGGACCCCCAGGAAAGAAAGGCGGGAATGGGTTTCTTATCTGCTGGATGAGGTTGGGCTTTCTGACAGGAAGTTCCACAAACCTTCGGAACTCTCAGGTGGACAGCAGCAGAGAGTAGCTGTTGCAAGGGCACTGGCTGCAAGGCCGGATGTTGTCATTGCCGATGAACCTACGGCAAATCTGGATTCAGAAACCGGAGAGCAGATCCTTGAACTAATGAAAACAATAAACAGGGAACAGCATACAACATTTATTTTCTCCACCCATGACGAGAGGATAAGGGAGATGTCGGACCATGTTGTTTTCTTAAAGGACGGTTCCATTGTTTCGGAACTTAAGGCTAAAAAAGGAGTAACTGTTTGATCCTTATTATGGCCTTAAGAAACCTGGTCCGTAATTTACGAAATACAATTATAATTTTAACACTGATCATGTTAATTATTGCTGTTTTTTTTATGGGAAATTCAGTAATAACAGAGTCCGGGCGAAGGCTGATGAACTCCTACACCGAAAGTTTTACAGGAGATATAGTAATTAAAGCCAGGTCACAGAGCTCCATAAGTCTTTTTGGTCCAAATACTCCGGCAATAGGGGAGTTTATTCCCATACCGGTTATTGAGCAGTACAATGAAATTTTATCACTCATGGAACAGGACAGGCGGGTAGAAGCCCTCTCCTCTCAGGTTTCAGGAGCAGCAGTAATGGATATCAACGGCCGGCGCTATAATGTCCCCCTGTTCGGGGTTGATGCCCGGACCTACTTTCAGCTTTTTAATGATATAGAAGTAAGGGAAGGACAGATACTTATTCCGGGGCAGCGGGGAGCAATGATAAGTGCCGGGAGGGCCCTGTTAATAGAGAGGGAAACAGGGAAGAAACCGGTTATCGGTACTCCTCTTCTATTCAGCACTATGGGACACTCAGGTTTTAAAATTAGAGAACTTCCATTGGTCTGCATATACAGCTATAAAAATTCCACACCTGTAATGGATGAAATTATTCTGACAGATCCCCAGACCCTTAGGGCTTTAAATTCGATAATGCTTGCCTCTGATTCGGATTACACTCCTCCGAAAGAGGCAACAGATCTTCTGACTGGTAACCTGGATTCTCTTTTTGGAATAGAGAAAAGTACAGATGAAATTATTGAGAATGGAAGTTTTTCCCTTCTGGATGATTTGACAAGGCAATTTTCATTAGATGATATTGAAACTTCAGATGAAAAAAATCCTGATTGGAACGGTGGAAGCTGGAATTTTATTCTTCTTAAAATTAAAGAAGGAGTATCCTCCAAAGCACTTATAAAAGATTTGAATATAAGACTTGCCCCATATTCTGCAGAAGCTGTGGACTGGCGTCAGGCTGCAGGGAAATCAGCCCTTTTGGTACTGCTTTTGAAGGCTGCCTTCAACGGAGGACTAATTCTGGTCGGAGTTGCCGGAATTATTGCAGTAACCAATATACTCCTTATTTCCATATTCAGGCGTACCGGAGAGATAGGAACCATGAGAGCTCTGGGAACAACATCCTTATATATATTCTCCCTTATCTTTATAGAAAATATGGTCCTTTCTTTCACAGCCGGATTACTCGGCATAGGGACAGGAACAATAATAATTAATGCATTAAACAAAATGGAACTGCCTGTTGCCAACCAGCTGCTCCGGAGCATGCTAGGGCAGGAGTATTTCCACATTGAGGCAAGTATCAGTGTTTTTCTGATCAGCCTGGCGGTATCTGTCTTTCTCGGATTTTTCTCCTCAATATATCCAGTGCATTGTGCCATAAAAGTTGAACCCGCAGCAGCGATAAATAAGGGATAACTATGCATTTTTTATATAAGTTAAATCTTGCGTTTAAATATCTGACCGGTCATTTCAGACGTTATATATTTCTGCTGATAGCCTTAAGTTTTGGATTTGCTGTTATAACCGTAATGAGTTCATTAAAAGAGGGAATGACACAAAGTGTTTTCCGGTCTTCAGAAAACCATTATGCAGGGCATATCTTTGTGTTTGGTATGGAAAAACCATCAGGTTTTTTACTTGTAAACGATGATGAGAAAATTATCCGGGCAGTGGAAGAGTCAGGTATTTCTCCGGTAAGGGTCGTTCGCAGGACCAGCTACTTTCGGGAGGGACTTCTTTATTTTAACGGAAAAGCAGTAAGGCAGAAGAATGTCTTTGGAGTAGACTGGGAAGTTGAAAAAGAAGATTTTCTGAACTTACAGTATGTTGAAGGCAGTGCCCCGGAAAATGATTTAACCGGCACCAATGGTATTCTAATATCAGAACTTACTGCCGGGGAGCTTAAAGTCCTTAAGGGGGACCAGTTGACCCTCCAGGTGAATACCAGGACAGGTCAGAAAAACACAGGCACTTTCATAGTCCAGGGAATTATTAAAGATAACAGTATCTTCGGGTCCTATAAAAGCTTCGTAGACCGCCGTTATCTGAATCAACTTCTGGGAATGGAAGTAGAGCAATATTCTTCTCTTGGTTTGTACTTTCAGGATTTAAGGGATATACAGGAAAAAACGGACCGCCTCTATGCTGTTCTTAAGAGCAGGCTGGCCTTTAGCCCTCCTGTTCATAACAAGAAAGAACTAACTTTTCAGATGGACCGGCAATGGGAGGGTGTACGGTATTTTACTATTCCCCTGCAGGTCTATGTATCGCAGGTGGCAGATCTTTTAACTGCTATGGAACTAATTTCATATTTTTTATATGTCATTATGGTTCTTATTGTTATGTTAAGTATTTCAGTTACCTATTCTTTAATTCTTCATGAAAGAACAGTAGAGATCGGGACCATGCAGGCTATTGGTTTGTCCATCAGGAATGTACGAATTATTTTAGTTATGGAAGCTTCTCTGCTTTTCCTTCTTGCAATAGCTGCTGGTTTTTTAACAGCTCTGGGGGTACTCAGGTTAATTTCACTTTTCTCATTCTCCTGGATTCCCGGATTTGAAATATTTATGGACAAAGGGAAACTAACTGCCTCATTTACAGTAATTACAATCCTAAGAAATATACTGGTTCTTATGCTTGCCGCTTTACCGGCAGTTTTTATTCCCTCAATGTTAATATCAAAATTGAATTTATCTGATTCTTTATCCGGAGGTAAAGTATGATCAGGAGAAAATATATTGCTGCCTGCTTTTATCTTCTATTTACCGTGTTTTTATATGGTGTGGATTTTACAGAACTTTTGGAAAAAGCAGATGGGCTGGTAAACTTTCCGGACAGTGATTTCAGTGCTGAATATACAATAGTACAGGACAGACCGGGTCAAGGGCAGACTACAACAGTTTCGGCTGTTTTTAGAAGGGACTCTGATAAAAAATATGTAATTATTATTCTTAAACCGGAGATCAGTAAAGGACAGGGATACCTTAAAATGGAAGATACCCTCTGGTTCTACGATCCGGAAAGCAGGCGTTTTAATTCCACAAGCTCGAAAGAAAGGTTTCAGAATTCCAATGCCCGGAACTCGGACTTTACCCGTTCAACTCTGGCATTGGATTATGATGTTCTGGAAGGAGAAAGGGTCAAGCTGGGTAGATTTGACTGCTGGCTTCTTGAACTTAAAGCAAACAACAATGAAGTTACCTATCCTCTTATGAGAATCTGGATCAGTGATGATGGTCTTGTACGAAAAACAGAAGACTACAGCCTGTCAGGACAGTTGCTGAGGACAACAGCTATACCCGATTATCAGCTGACTGGTAATAAGTATGTACCTGTCAGAATCTTATTTATTGATAACCTGGCAGGAGCAATTATAGGTGGGAAATTTGTTCATGAAAAAACACAGATAACAATTGCCGGACCTTCCCTTAAATCTGTTCCCAATTCGGTATTTTCAAAGACATTTCTGGAGAACATCGGCCGATGATCAACTTTAAAGGTCTTTTACCTGCAGCTCTGTTCCTGCTGGCCGTAATTTCTATTTTCAGTCAGGAATCCGGGCCCTCTGAATATGAGCTTGATATAGATTCCCTTTTTGAAGAAAGTTCAGAGATTGAGGAAGTACCGGATAAGGAAACCTCAGAAGATGTCGATTTACTGAAAGATATTTTAAGAAATGAAAGCTTCAGTATATACACAAGCTTCAATCTTAATCTGGGGTATTCATTAGGTTCAATGACTCTCCCCGGAGAAATCCAGGACAGCGCATTCCTGAAAAATTCATCAGTCATATCTTTGGATACGCAGGTATCTCCTGTTTTTCGTGTACTCCAGAAATACACATTGACTTATCCTGGTTTCGAACCGGAGGTTACTGAGTTTTTTGCCGACTATACTGTTGCAGACTGCTTGTTTTTCCGTGCCGGACGGCAGAATGTTACCTGGGGTATTTCAAGAAACTTTCCATATACCAATCTTCCTGCAAGACTTCCGGATGATTTCCCTGAAGAGGAAACTGGAAATTATGCTGTAAAACTTAATATACCTGTAGGGGTTGGAGGGTTTGAAGCACTTTTTTATACACGGGATGGATACTTTACTGATCCTGCATTACCGGAATTGGAAGAGTTTGGTCTTGGAGGGAAATTTAACCTGGCCCTTAGCGGAATAGATATCAGCATTGCAGGATTTTATCAGAAAGATATGCATTTTAGGTCTGTATTTTATGGTAGTACAACCATACTTGGCAAATATGAAATCTACGGGGAGGCCCTTGGGTCCTATGATTTTAATGCTCCGGATACAGAAGTTCCAACACCTGAGGGAAAGGTCGATAATCCCTTTGATAAATCTTTAAGTGCAGGTTTTTATTTCGACCATTTTAATGGAAATTTGGAAGTGAACGGTGAATATCTGTTTAATGGTGAAGAATCGGAACTGGAAGTATATGGTGCGCAGTTTCCGCTTTTTTGGGGACATAACCTTGCATTTAATATGAGTTTAAAAACATTTAATAAGAAGTTAAAATTATTCACTCAAATTAAGATAGACCTCAGCGACTCATCCGGATATTTGCTTCCAGGTGTTAGCTTTGCTCCTTTAGAGAATTTGGAACTTGGCTTTGCTGTACCCATGTTCTTCGGCAGAGAGAATAGTTCTTATGTAACAGAGAATCTTGATGTACTTGATCGGAAATACAGTGTAGTTATTGGTGCAAAGCTGAGCGGAAGTCTAAGAGAGGGGAAGTAGTACTGTTTAATGAAAATATTTGTTGTAACACATAAAAATGAATTTCTGGAAAATGAAATACACCTGCCCCTTCGGGTAGGAGGGGCCTGTATTAAAAATATGCCTGGTTTTTGTGATAATACAGGAGAAAATATTGCAGAAAAAAACAGGTCATACAGTGAGCTTACTGCACAGTACTGGATCTGGAAAAATTTTAATACCGATTACATAGGCTTATGTCATTACAGAAGGTATTTTTCAAAAAGCTTAATAGCAAAGATACTTGCACCTATTACAAAAAAACCTGATACCTATCTGTTAAGTGAAGATGACGTATTAAGAATAATGAAAAAATATGAAATCATTCTTCCAAAAAAAAGAAATTATTTCATAGAATCTGTGGAAAGTCATTATGCAAATGCTCACAACCATTCTGATTTGCAGAAAGTAAGAGAAATTATTGGAAAGCACCATCCTGAGTATACAGAAGCCTTTGAAGAAGTAATGAAAAAGAGATCTCTTCATCTATACAACATGTTTATTATGAACGAAAAGTTGTTTGAAAAATATTCAGACTGGCTTTTTGGAATACTTTTTAGAGTGGAAGAGAACATAGATTTTCAAAATTACGATTCCTATCAGGAGAGGGTTTTTGGTTTTCTGGGAGAGCGTCTCCTCAATGTGTGGGTAATGAAGAACAGATTGACAGTAAAAAAACTTCCTGTAGCCAATACATTTAGAATTTTTTGGCCGGGTAAAATATACAATTTTCTAAAAAGGAAATACAAAGGAATTTAAAGATGGATATTACAACAACAAATTTTGAGTCTTATTTCAATTTAAAAAAATCAATCAGGAAACAGCAATTATTGAAGAGAATATTTGATATTCTATTCGGATCTGTTTCTCTTTTTCTGCTATCTCCTTTGTTCTTAGTTCTAATGCTTATAATTAAGATGAAGAACTTTGATTATCCTGTTTTTTTTGTACATCGGAGGGTAGGTAGGGGTGGTCAGTATTTTAAATGTATAAAATTCCGAACTATGGTTCCTGAAGCAGAAAAAATTCTTGAAGATTGGAAAATAAGCAACCCGTCTCTCTATAAAGAGTTCCTGGGAGGTTTTAAGCTTGAGCATGATCCAAGGGTTGTACGGGGTATTGGTACTATTCTTAGAAAGACAAGTCTGGATGAGCTTCCTCAGTTGATAAATGTCATTATGGGTGATATGTCGCTGGTGGGTCCGAGACCCATAGTTAAGAAAGAAATAGAAAAATACAGTGGTTATTTCGATTCCCTGATTACTGTCAGACCGGGAATAACCGGTATCTGGCAGGTATCAGGCCGCAGTGATGTCAGTTATGAGGAACGAGTCATGATGGATATTGAATATGTGAACAGTAACACTTTTCTGAAGGATATTGGGATAATAATAAGGACCCTGTATATAGTTATTAAAAAAACAGGTGCTTATTGAGATAGAGGACAAAAAAATTTGAAACACAAAAATATCTCAAAAATTTTGATAGCACTTACTTTTTTATTTTTATTCAATATCAAACTTATAGCACTGAATAATATAACCACTGAGAAAGCCGGTTATGGAATTGATGAAAATATAAATACGGAAAAATTAACTGACAAACCGGTAGAGATCTCTCACTTTGCCGAAAAAGATGATATGACAGGTTTAACTATCCTTAATTCAGATTATTATATGGTATCCAAAGTTACGGTATCTGCACTGTCATCACTTCTGATTGATCTCAATAGTGCATCTGAAATATTTGATAGAATAATATATTC
>DAOWMA010000167.1 GCA_030643345.1 Spirochaetaceae bacterium | reverse complement strand
GCAACTCCCCTTCAGGAACAAAAAAAGCAAGACAAAGGGTTCTTCTTTGGAAAATCAATTTCGTCTTGTTTAATTTCTCTGCCAAAAACGAATTGTGCCATTTATATACAGCTATTTGCGCTGTACTAATATCAAGCATTTTATTATGCCAAATAACTCTAATTCTTCTATTACAATGTGCGCAAATCGCCATGCAATCGTAAAAAAAGGCCACACCACAAATTCCTAATATATTTTTTTACTTGACATAGTTTGGGAAATTTAGTAAATATATAGGTAGACAAGTAGATAGGTAGTTAATTATGCAGGATGTTATTAATAGGACCAGTCCAATTCCTCTTTATGTGCAGGTATCGGAATATCTGGAAAAAGAAATTAAAACAGAAAAATACAAAGTCGGAGATAAGCTTCCTTCCGAAGGGGAATTGGCCGGGCTTTTTCAGCTAAACCGCAATACTATCAGGCAGGCCATGTCTCTCCTGGTGCAGAAGGGTCTGATAAAAAAACAACGGGGTGTAGGTGTTTTTGTAAAAGAAAAGGCTGCATTGTCGCCTATTCACAAGCTGGGCTCAATGGTGAGCTTTATGGATGACTTTAATCTGGATAATATCAATCTGGAAGAGAAAATAATTCAGAAAGAGAAGATCAGGGCCGGTGAAGAACTGGCTGAAAAGCTGATGATCAATGCTGATGATGAGGTAGTGGTAATAGGGCGTCTTCGAATAGCAGATAAAACCCCGCTGATACTTGAAAAACAGTACTACACTTTTAAGGATTTCGGCGAGTTGCTGGAAATGGAAATAAAGGGGTCAATGTACCAACTGCTGATAGACCATTTTAAGGCTGATCTGGATCATTCCATACAGACAATCCGGGCGGTAAAAGCCGAAAAAGAGATTGCCCGGCTTATGGATATCAGCAGCAATACGCCCTGCATTGTTCTGGAGAGTCTGGCCTATAATTCGCAGAATCTTTGTATCGAGATACTGCAGTCTTTCTACCGGGGCGACCGCTATATGTTCAAGGTGGAAACAGGCAAGTACATTCGGCATATAAGTTACAATGAGGGGCAGTAATTAGAAAAACACCGGATTATTCCGGGTTAAATAAATTGGGACTGTTTAATAAGCGGAACAGATTGTTGGACAGTTATTTTACCTATTTTAAGGAGGAGAAAAATGGCTATAGTAGATGCCAAAGAGATTCTAATAAAAGCAACTGAGGGGAAATATTCGGTTGGAGCTTTTAATATTACCAATATCATCCAGATGGAAGCGGTAGTAGAAGCGGCAATAGAGAGGAAAGCTCCATTAATTATTCAGACTTCCGTAACACCGGCCAAAGCGATTGGTCCTGAGGTATTAGCAGCAGTTTTCCGTGTGTTAGCTGAATCAGCACCTATTCCAATCTGTCTGCATCTGGACCACTGTACAGATGTTGACTTCTGTCGTAGATGTGCCGATGCAGGATACACAAACATCATGATAGATGCTTCCAAACAGCTTTATGAGGAGAATGTCAGACAGACAAAAGCGGTAAGCGATTACTGTCACAAGTTGGGGAATATATCAGTTGAGGGAGAACTGGGGACCGTCTCCGGCGTTGAAGATCAGGTAGTAGTTGCCGATGATGAGGCAGCTTTATGTGACCCTGACGCTGCTGTAAGCTTTGTGAAAGAGACTGGTGTGGATATCTTTGCGCCTGCTATTGGCACGGCCCATGGAATCTACAAAACCGAAAATCCGAAGCTCGATATGGATAGACTCAAAACAATAGCCGGACTCATCAATGGGAAGACCCTGTCTACCCCGCTGGTTATTCACGGAGGAACAGGTCTTAAGCCGGATGTAGTAAAAAAGCTGGTTTCCCTTGGTGGATCTAAATTCAATGTCTCTACTGATCTTAAACATGCCCTGATTGATTCTACTTTTGACCATATTTCAGCAAACAGGGAACAATACAATCCGGGTAAGATTGATGATGCTGTAAGAAAGGCAATTAAGAAACGTGTCAACTACTGGATTGATCTTTTTGGCTGTGAAGGAAAAGCCTGATCTACAAGGTTTGACAGATAAGGCCTGAGACTTTACAAACAAATATATTTTAAGGAGATGTTTTCATGAAGAAAATTGAAGATTATTTTGTGCCCTGGATAAAGGGGATAAAAATGTATATTTCCCCCCATATTGAACTGGCATGGAAAGAGAAAGAGCTGCACCGTATGATGTCCAATGAGAACCCTCACCAACCATCAGAAAAGGTATTGGCAGCAATCAATAAATACGGTAGAATTGCCAACCGTTATGCTGACGCCGGAGGTATTGTGCGTGCAAAGATTGCTGAGTTGAATGGTATGCCTGGTCCTGAGAATGTAATGATTGGTAATGGCACCAGTGAAATTTATGATATGATGTGGCGGAGTTTTCTCGAACCCGGGGATGAATTAATCCAGCATACGCCCTGTTTCGGTATCTATAAGCTGCGCTGTAACGTTTTAGGTGGGAAACTGATATCCGTGCCCATGATCTACGAAGAAGGCCAGCTTCTTTTTGACCCGGATGCGATTATTAAAGCGGTTACTCCAAAAACCAAGTTAATTGTTATTGCCCATCCCAATAATCCTACCGGCAATTTTATGGCCGAAAAAGATTTTCGCAGGATCGCTGATCTGGGGATACCTTTTGTAGTGGATGAAGCCTATAAAGAATACAGCGGCCTGGAAGATTCAATGGTAAAATTACTCAAGGATTACAAGAACGTGCTGGTTACCAGGACCCTTTCCAAGGCATATGGTCTGGCAGGCTTAAGATTCGGCTATATGCTGGCCCACAAAGAGGTTGTAGCTCAGATTTCAGCAACGCTTATTCCCTGGAATGTTGGTACTATACCAATGTGGGCAGCCCTGGCTGCTTTAGAGGATACCGAAGGCCTGGCTATGAGAATAAAATTCAACAATGATCAGGTTGCCTATATTGAGAAAGAACTGGGTGCTATTCCCGGGATGACTGTGTTCCATACCAACGGTAATTATATACTCTTTGATGCCAAAGGCACCGGCAGGAAAGGTGATGATATAGTAGCTTATGTTCAGGAAAAGGGTATTATCTTAAGACCACAGAATCCAATGTACGATAGTGATGGTTTCTTCAGAATTACTATCGGTACTGCAGAAGAGAACAGGATGGCTGTTGAGTATATTAAGGAATACTGCACTAAATAAGGGAGAAACAAATGGCGGAAATAAAGGCACTGATTTTTGACCAGGATGGTGTAATCATAGACACTGAAAGGGACGGCCACCGGGTGGCTTTCAATAAAACATTCAAAGAGTTTGGTTTCAATTTTGAATGGGATGTAGATTATTACCATGACCTTCTTCAGATTGCAGGCGGAAAAGAGAGGATGCGTCACCACCTTCATTCCAAAGGCTTTGGAAAAGAGATTAAACCGGACAAAGAAGATGAACTAATTAAGAAACTGCATAAAAGAAAAACCGAAATCTTTATTGAACTGATAAAAGAGGGTTCCCTTCCTTTACGACCCGGTGTAAAACGGATTATGAAAGAGGCTATGGCAAAGGGGCTCAAGATTGGTGTTTGTACCACATCCAACGAAAAAGCTGCTGAGGCAGTGGCTTACGGGATCCTGAAGGAAATCAAATTTGAATTTGTATTGGCCGGAGATGTGGTAAAAAAGAAGAAACCTGATCCTGAGATCTATCTTCTGGGATTGAAGACCGGAAACCTGAAACCTGAGGAGTGTATAGTCTTTGAGGATTCTAAAAACGGTGTTACTGCTGCCAAGGCCGCGGATATGAATGTTGTAGTTACCACTAATGTATATACAGAAAAAGAAGACCTAAGTGCAGGAGATATTATTGTCACCTGCCTCGGCGATCCGGATGGCGAGAAGGGAGAGCTTAAACAGGGAGGAAAGGACATCGAATATAATGGTGTACTGAGCTTAGAGCAATTAATAACCGTTTTTTCCTGAAATTATAAATTAAGCTGTTACTAAATGAGGGGTCCAAAGCAGAATTACTCTGTTTTCGGACCCTTTTTTATTGAAGTTAAAGATATACAATCAGCAGCCCGGCAAAAATAATGAAAACCCCTAATATTTTAGGGGTACTCCATTTTTCCTTAAGAAAAAAAATCCCTGTAAAAGCCCCCAAAGGAATACTAATCTGACGGAAGGCTGTAACATAGCTGACATGAGTAACCATTGGATAGCAAATTAAAATTATAATATAGGCAGCCGCTACCATAAGTCCCGCAGAGACTGTTGCGAGTTTCTCCTTTATTAAGATCTCACGGAGTTTTTTTTGTTCAACTCTGGTAGTTAAAATATACAACCCAAGAAAAATGGATACAAAAACCATCTGGAATGTAAAATAGAAAACAGCACTAAGAATTGAATTACCCGCCGTATTATTGATTATTCCCATAGCACTACTGTCAAGAAGGGTATAGCCTGTTGTTCCAACAGCAGCAAGAACTGCAAAAAGGGTATATATTCTAAAATATCCCCTAAAAGACAGATGCCTAAGAGTAGCCTGAGGGAGGATAATACAACCGGTAAAAACTACAAACATACCTGTAAGTGAATAAATTGTCAGACCTTGTACGTTCCCTGTAAGAAAACTGACAAAAGGAACAAAAATAACAGGGAGGGCCCTTGCCAGAGGATAGGTAATAGACATTTCTCCGGTCCTATAGGCTCCTGCCAGACCAGTGTAATATACAGCCTGGAAAAAACCCGAAACAGCAAGATAACCCCAGACTTTCCAATATATTGAAAAATCGAGACCCATTACTAAAAGTACAGGTAAGAGAATAAGAACAGAAGAAAAGGAAGCAGTTAGAAAGAATGCAGCCGATGAATCTCCCTTCTTCCCCAGAGTATTCCAACCTACATGAAGAAGTGCTGAAATGAAAACAAGAATTGCAACTATTGAATTCATGTAGAGCTATTTACTCAGAGGCCTTTTTAAATGCTTCAAGGAGCCTGTCAATATCCTTAATTGTATGCTCATAGGAAATCTGTACTCTTATTCTTGCCTTCCCTTTCGGAACAACAGGAAATGAGAATGGAATTACATAGATCCCGTTTTCATAGAGATTTTCTGCAATTCTTACAGCAAGATGTTCTTCGTAGAGCATAACGGGGATAATCGCAGTATCTCCATCAGGAACATCAAATCCCATATCCTTCATCTTCCCTCTAAAATAGTCTGATTTCATTTTAAGATCAGATGAATATTTACCGTTGCTCTTTTTTAAGAGGGAAAGGGCTTCCACAGATGCAGCAGCTACTGCAGGGGCAAGTGTATTTGAAAAAAGATAGGGTCTTGATTTTTGTCTTAACATTTCAACAATTTCTTTTCGCCCGCAGACGCACCCTCCTGATGCTCCCCCCAATGCTTTACCAAAAGTAGTTGTTATAATATCAACCTTTCCCAGTACACCGCGGTACTCGGCTGAGCCTCTTCCTGTTTTCCCAATATATCCGGTTGCATGTGAGTCATCAACCATTACAAGTGCATCGTAT
>DAOWMA010000040.1 GCA_030643345.1 Spirochaetaceae bacterium | reverse complement strand
GTGATGCAGCTGTTAATGACTGGCTTGATAGATTATATAACAACTGATCTGAGACCTTATCTTTTATCTACTGATCTTTTTCTCCGGGAACTCTAATCGGCATTGAATAACTCCTGTAGCCAGTGGCATTATAAACAGCGTTGGCGATAGCCGGTGCAGTTATTTCAAGGGCCGGTTCACCAATACCCTTTGCACCTGTGGGAGAAGTCGGATCAGGATTTTCAACAATTATTGCCTCCATTTCAGGCATATCAGAGGCTTTTGGGATTTTGTATTTATTAAAATTTGATTGCTGTATATGTCCATCTACCATTATAAGATCTTCAATTAGTGCCATTCCCATTCCCTGGACAATACCACCATAGATCTGTCCTTTAACCATTTCTTTATTTATTGCCTTTCCAACGTCATGAGCGGCTGTGACCTTGAGGACCTTTACCTTGCCGGTTTTTCTATCTACCTCTACCTCTGCAGCCTGACAACTGTATACGTAGGTGAAATAGGCGTCTCCCTGCCCGGTTTCTTCATCCCATGTAACTGATGGGGCCTGGAAATAGCCAAATGCAAAAGGAAATTCTTTACGGGAATGCAGGATACGTACTGCTTCATTCCATGGGAGTTTGTAACCATCTCTGCCCCAAAGATGATCATCTTTAAAAACTACTTCTCTTGGAAGGCATCTTAGTTTGTCCGAAAGATTCTGAGTCATTATATGCTTCAATTTTTCAACTGCATCTTTAATAGCTCCACCCCCCATAAGAGTTCCCCTGGATGCTACTGTTGTACCGCTATCCGGAATATTTGAAGTAGATGGTGTTGTATAAAATATACGGTCAATTTTAACACCAAGGAGTTCAGCAAGCATCATATTCATGGCGCTTTCTGCGCCCTGACCATTTTCAAAAATACCTGTGGAAAGTAATATGGATCCATCAAACTGACAGTTTATTGTACAGCTTGCAAAATCCATACCCTCAGCACCGATACTTGATCCACGGTATGAGGCTGCAAGACCAATTCCATAAAATTTTTCGTCATCTCCTTTACCATAACTGCTTTTTTTGATCTTTTCATAATAACCGGATGCTTCTACAACTTTATCTATTACCTCATGAAGACTAACTTTGTGTGTATTTAGTACTTGCCCTGTAATTGTTGTAGAACCATCAATAACCCCATTCTGTTTTCTGAATGCGATTGGATCCATACCAAGTTCTTCTGCACATATATCCATCATTTGTTCAATGGCAAAGTTACTTTGGGGGGCCCCGAATCCTCTGAATGCACGTGTAAAACTATTATTTGTAGCTACACCATAAATATCTGTCGTAACATTTGGGACCATATAGGGTCCACAGCTCTGTGCCGTTGACCGCCATGTTAACCAGGGAGTTGTAGATGCAATGGCGCCGGAATTTGCAAGGGCATAACACTTAACTGCCTTTATATAACCATCTCTGGTTAAGCCGTACTTGTATTTAAAATCATAGGGAACTCTTTTATAACTTTCCTTCATAGACCATGCTCTGGTATAAATCATCCTTACAGGTCTGTTTATTAATGTAGCCGCAAGAGCTGTCCTGGCACATATCATAGCAGCAGTATCATCCTTACCTCCGAAACTACCCCCTACAGGATGAGAAAATACCTCAATTTCCGAAATAGGAAGTCCCAGGTGTGCACTTACAAATCTACGTGTACTAAAGGGGTGCTGCATACTGCCGTAGACTTCTATACCTCCATTACGTTTAGGTATACAAATTGAACCTTCGGTTTCCATATATGCATGTTCTACAAGAGGTGTATGGAATTCTCTTTCAACTATAAGATCACATTCATCAAATCCCTTATCAATATCTCCCCGGCGGACCTTATGATGACAGATAATATTATTGGCAAATTCTTCATTAATAAGGGGGGCCCCGTCCTGCATAGCCTCATATGAATCCAGAACTATGGGTAGTTCCTCTACATTAAGGGTTATAAGCCTGGAAGCCTCGATAGCTATTTCTTCTGATTCAGCAATAATAAGAGCTACTACATCGCCCTCATACCTGATTTTATCCTGTACCAGGATACTATAGTCCTGAAAAATCTGTCCTGATTTCACCTGTCCCGGAACATCTTTCCATGTTACAACTTTAATAACACCTGGAAAATTCTCTGCTTCTTCGAAATTAATGCTGTTTAATTTGGCGTGAACATAGCCTGAATATACCGGGATGCATCTTGCTTCATTATAGAATCGAAAATCATCAACGTAATAAGCGCGGCCGGTAACCTTGGAAAAAGCATCATTTCGGTATGCAATATTTTTAGAACTCATACATTCCCCCTGACTGGAAACTTTGTATTTTTATTCTGTATCTCAGTATACTTCATTATACCAAATATTAAAAGAGATAATTTGATAAATACATCAAATATTTTATAACTATTTATAAATACATCAATATTCTATTAATAACGCCAAGATCAAGTATAAAGTCAATTGGAGATATAAGTTCCTTCCTCACATAAAAAGCTCATAAAGAAGATAGATTGCTAAAGTTTTCATTATTCAATAGTATAATGTTTTATACAGATGACATAAGGGGGGCCTATGAAAGTAGCTGTTGGTATTAGTGGGGGCGTTGATTCCTCTGTTGCTGCATACCTGTTAAAAAAAGAGGGACATGATGTAATGGGGATCTGGATGGATCTGTTCGGTGATGACTCATCAGCAGGTGATGCAAAAAAAGTCTGTAAGTTCCTTGATATACCTTTTTTAAAGATAGATATGAAAGCTGAATATAATAGTATTGTAGTTAACTATATCAAAGACGAATACGCTTCCGGTAAAACTCCAAATCCATGTGTTATATGCAACAGAGGTGTAAAATTCGGGTTGTTTATAGAAAAAGCACTCTCTTTGGGAGCAGATTTTGACTACTTTGCAACAGGTCACTATTCAATAATTGAGTATAATAAAAAAACTAACCGGTATTTGCTGAAAAAAGGTGTTCATGAGGGTAAAGATCAGGCTTATTTTCTCTCTATGTTAAGCCAGAAACAGCTTCAAAGAATTTTATTCCCCCTGGGTGGAAAAACTAAGTCTGAAGTACGAATTATTGCAGAACAGGCCGGACTGTTTACTACTGACAAAAAAGAGAGTCAGGATTTATGTTCCGGTGATTATCGTGACTTTATTGATAAGTCAAGGGGCCCGGGCAATTTTATTGATGAAAGCGGAATAATTTTGGGGGAACACAAAGGAATTGAAAATTATACAATTGGACAGCGAAGAGGACTTGGTATCAGTTCCAGTACTGAACCCTGGTATGTTATTGCTATTAAACCAAAAAGTAATGAAGTAATTCTTGGGTTTAACAGCGATCTGTTAAATAAAGGTATGATCGTTTCCCGGTGTAATTGGATTTCAGTTGAAAAGCCTGATTTCCCGATTACTGTTGATGCAAAAATCAGATATCGTGATAATGGAGCGCCGGCAGCTCTGACTGAAATTAAAGAGGATATGATAGAAGTTATTTTCTCCGAAGAAAGAAGGGCTGTTACTCCCGGGCAGGTAGCAGTATTTTATGATGAAGATACAGTAATTGGAGCAGGAATTATTGAAAAAGGGGTTTGATATTTATTAGTATAGCAGTATCATTAATACAGGAGGCTGGTCGCAACTTTGTTGCTGCTCGCCAATGAGTCGTACCGGAAGAGCGAAGCGATGAGGAACGATCTCAGCAACCAAAGGAGTGGTTTTATGTTCTATAAAAAAAATACAACTGGATATAAAGAAATTATTTCAGGAGTTAAATTAAAAACCCTTACTTATGGTGATAAAACCCTGTTGTCTGAATTCCTGATTGAACAGGGGAATTCTCTGCCCAGACATCATCATTCCTGTGAACAAATTGGTTATCTTGTATCCGGATCAATGCTGCTGACAATTGGGGATGAAACATTTGAAGTATCACCAGGAGATAGTTGGGCTATTAAGCCCAATGTAATACACAGTACTGCAGCAGTTAAAAATTCTGTTGTTATAGAGGTTTTTTCTCCTGTACGGGAAGAATATCTACCGGAAAATTTGTTGTAGATACACGATAAATAGAGTATCTACAACAAATTCCCAACAAAAAAACGGTGGAATATATCCACCGTCATCAACTTTGAGCGAGAGAAGGGAATTGAACCCTCGACATCCACCTTGGCAAGGTGGAGCTCTACCGCTGAGCTACTCTCGCATAGTGTATTTCTAAACAAATTCCCGGGTTTTGTCAATTGAATCCGGATTTTAAAAAAATCTTAAATCTTAAATTATTATTTAATTGCTTGACAATTTATTCAGGAACTTGTATTTTAAACAAAGTTAGTGTATATTAACTAACCAATGAGGATATATGCAGGAACTTACAAGTAGACAAAAACAGATTATAGATATTTCTATTAATATAATTTCAGAAAGAGGTATCCGGAATTTAACTATGAAAAACCTCTCCAGTGAGCTGGGTATCTCTGAACCGGCTATATACAGGCATTTTGAAAGTAAACAAAAAATTCTTATTGCTGTTCTTGATTCCTTTAAACATCAGAATAGATTAATAAATGAAAATATACAAAATAATGAGGAAACATCATTTCAAAATCTTATAAGAGTAATTGAAATGATTATTAATAAGCTGAATAACAATCCTGCAATGTCAGCAGTTATTTTTTCTGAAGAAACTTTTCAGAATCAAAGCGAGCTTTCAGGTATGGTAATGAATATAATGAATTCTACAATAGAGTTTTTCACAAATATTATTGGGAGAGGTCAGGAAGATGGAAGCATACGGTCTGATATAGGAAAAGACGAACTGAGTGTAATTGTAATGGGTTCAATAAGACATATTGTTACTGTATGGCGTTTATCCGGATTTAAAGTGGATCTTAATAAATCAGGAGAAAAACTAATTAAATCTTTGGAAGTAATGATTTCAGCTTAGTTTTGGATCTTAAATTTAGTCCGGATGTTAGTGAATAATAACTAACTATAAAATATAGGGAGAATTTCATTTTGAACAATAAAAAATTACTTGTATTATCATGGTTAATAATAGTGTTTATAGCAGTACTTACCGGTGTATTTGTAACTGCAATTAAATCAAATACAAGAATGGAGACAGATCTTGATAAGTATATGCCGCAAAAACACCCGGCGTTCATATACAGTAATGAAGCAGAAGATCTTTTTGGAATAAAAGACGGAATAATTGTCGCTATAGAGAATAAAGACGGTATCTATAACGAAGGTACTCTTCAGAAGGTAAAAGACCTGACAAAAGAAATTCAGGCTATGGAAGGTATAGAGAAGAGTGATGTCACATCGCTGTACACTGCTGATAATATAGTCGGCAGTGAGTATGGAATGGAAGTAAATGCTTTCTATAAACGTGTCCCGTCTACTGAGGCAAAACTACAGCAGCTTAGGGATGATGTACGGGCAAATGATATGATCTACGGCCGTCTGGTTTCTCTTAACGAGAATGTAACTATTATCATAGCAGAGATTAATGATGATACATTTACTGATAAGTTTTACAGCCGGATTCTGGCAGTAGGTGAGAGTTATGAGGGGCCGGAGACAATATATGTAGCAGGCGTTCCTATTGTAGAAGGAGAGCTTGGCAAACTTGCGCCAAAAGATATGGCAAGAATGGCTCCTCTTGTAAGTATAATAATAGTATTTGTCCTTCTATTAATTTTAAGAAGTTTTAAAGGCACAATTCTCAATTTACTGGTTGTCATACTTTCTACTATCTGGACCTTCGGGCTTATGGCTGTTCTGAATATACCCATATATTCGGTATCGACAATGATTCCTGTCATGCTTATTGCAATTGGTGTTGCAGATGGAATTCATCTTTTCAGTTATATGGAACTGTATTTGCAGAATAATCCTGATGCAACAAAAGTAGATGCCATTAAAGATATGTTGAAACATTTGTGGAAACCTGTAGTAATGACTTCCATTACAACGGCTGTGGGGTTTACATCTCTTGTGACATCACAGGTCTATCCTGTTAAATATTTTGGTTTGTTTACTGCTTTTGGAGTAATTTCGGCAATGTTTTTTGCACTTATTCTTATTCCTGCTGGATTAATGATATTTGGTTTGCCTAAACCGAAACAGTTTAAAACAAAAAAATCTTCCACTGGAAGCTTTGCTTTTAAGTTTGCTGATAAGATCGCTGCAAAAAAAGGAATTACCATACTTATTGCAGCTTTTGTTATAGCTGTTTCTCTATTTGGTATCTCAAGAGTATGGATAAATTCAAGTTTTCTTGTCAATTTTGAAGATGACAGCGCTATTGTTCGAACTGACGCGTTTATAAATGAGAATTTTGGAGGAACTTCCAGTTTTAATGTAATTCTTGAGGCAGATAAAAATGATGTTTTTAAAGATCCGGATGTTCTTAAGTTGGTTGATAATCTTCAGAATGATATGGAATCTCTTCCCATGGTGGGAGACAGTTTTTCTTTAGCTGATTTTATTAGAAGAATAAATATGGTTATGAATGAGGATAGAGAAGAATTTAATACAATACCGGATTCTACTGAGATGATCGCTCAGTATCTTCTTCTTTACGAAATGTCAGGTGACCCTGAGAATCTTAATGCTGTAGTAGATTACGATTACAAAACTCTTAATTTGACTGCCAAGATGAAATCAGACGATTCAAGAACAATAAACAGCGCAATTGATGTAATTGAGGAATATAGAGTTGAATTCGAAGATATGGGTATAGAAATAAATTTTGCAGGTACTGGATATAAGGGGCTGGTATTTTCCAATCTAATATTAAAGGGTCAAATTTCTTCCCTTTTCCTCTCTATTCTTGTTATTATTATTTTAGTTTCACTTATGTTTAAAAACTTTATTATTGGTTTAATAGCTGCAGTTCCTATTTTAATTACAACTCTTGTCAACTTTGGGGCCATGGGATTGTTAAATGTAGCATTAGGGCCTACAACTGCACTTATTTCCAGCATAGCAGTTGGTATCGGCATTGATTATGCAATTCATTTTATTGACAGGTATAAAGAATACTCTATAGAAACAGGCAATAAAAATGAGACTGCAAGACTCACAATGTACAACACAGGAAGAGCAGTTATGTTCAACGCTGTTGTAGTAATTGCAGGATTTCTTGTTCTCTTATTCTCTGTGTTTCCGCCAAACAGACAGTTGGGAGCACTTGTTTCACTTAATATGTTTTCAAGCTTTGCAGGGACCTTAACAATAATGTTCTTACTGCTTTATCTATCAAATATATATTTTAGAGAGGAGGAAAATAATGAAAAAAACAAAAGTACTTATTATTAGTTTAATGCTTATGGCAATGGTAATTGGATTTGCACAGGCTCAAATTACAGGATCAGAAGTTATGGAAAAGGTTTATAACAGACCTACTGGTCCGGATATTCAGTCTACTTTAACAATGACACTAACTAATTCAAGGGGATCAACAAGAGTTCGGGAGATTAAACAGTTTATTAAGCAGTTTGGAGATGATGAGAAAAAGGTAATGTTTTTTGTAGCACCATCTGATGTGAAAAATACATCCTTTATGTCATGGTCATACGGTGACGGACAGGATGACGATATGTGGATATATCTTCCTGCACTTAAAAAGACAAAGAGAATCTCCAGCAGCAGTAAAAGCGACTATTTTATGGGATCAGACTTTACCTATGATGACCTTGGAGAGAGACACCCATCCCTGGATATACATACTATTTTAAGAGAAGAGACTGTAAACGGAGAAGACTGTTATGTGATTGAGAGTGTTTCAAAGGACAGTGATTACTTTTATGCAAGAACAATAACCTGGGTTGTAAAAGACGAGTGGTTTGGAATGAAAAGAGAGTTTTATGACGAAGATGATGAGTTTTTAAAAATTTTAACATTAAATGAGTACAAAAAAGTTAACGGCTATTGGGTAATACCGGAGATGGAGATGTACAACGAGCAGAAAGATCATACAACTCTTATGCAGCTTGATGATATAAAAATTGGTGACGGTATAAAAGACAGCCAGTTTACAGAGAGAATGATGGAGAGGGGAATTAGATAATGAAAAAGGGAACTTTAATTTTTACAGTTACGATTGCAATGTTACTTGTGTCTGCCGCAGGAGCGGCGGCACAGGACCTTGATTTCGGTGGATATGCCCGAAATATTACAGGTGTACTCTTAAATGATGATATGAAATTTTCTGAAGTTAAGAATACATTTGACCTTAATGCTGAATACTATGGCGATATCAGTGAGCTGAAAGCAGAAGTATATCTTAATTCTACAGGTACAGACGTAATTGAAGCTGGTGTTAAAGAACTCTACATGGATATCTTTTTTGATTCCATAGACTTGAGAATTGGTAAACAACAGATTATATGGGGTAAGGTGGATGGTGTATTTATTACCGATGTTATTTCACCAAAAGATCTGTCAAATTTTATTCTACCGGATTTTGACGAAGTAAGGATTGGGGTTACAGCGCTTAAAGCAGATTACTATTTGGATATCCTGGATTTTGAACTTGTATGGATTCCTGTGTTTACTCCCGCTGTTATGCCCTCGGGTATATGGAAATCGGCTGATTTCCAGTTAGCAGAAATAACTCTGCCACAAAAGACTTTGGATAACAGTGAAGTATTTGTAAAGGCTTCTTATATGGGATCATTAATTGATATAGAATTGATGAGCGGTTATATGTGGGATGATCTCCCTGCTGCTTATTTTGACGGTTCCGGCTTTAGTGCTGATTATCATAGAGTAGCAATGGCCGGAGGTAGTTTCAGTACAGATATTGCAGGTTTTATTGTAAGAGGTGAGGGAGCCTACTATAACGGTAAAAATTTTACTATTCAGGCATCTTCTGTTGTCACTGTAGAAAAAGATTTCATTAACTATATGGTTGGACTTGATTATTCAATAGCAGGATTTACAATGGGAACACAGTTTATCCAGGAAATTGTTCTCGATTATGATGAAAATATTGTTTTTAACGATGAATTTAAAAACACAATGACTTTTGTCGTTGCAAAACCATTCCTGAATGACACCCTTATGGTTGAGTTCTTCTCCTATATTGGGCTGACAAATGAGGACGCACTGTTAAGACCAAAAGTAACCTACAACCTGGCAGACGGTCTTGAATGGATTGCAGGCGCAGATATCTTCCTTGGTGATTCAGGTGATTTCGGGCAGTACGATGATAATGATTTAGTTTATACAAAGATAAAGTATAGTTTCTAGTAGCCACGCGATTAATCACATCTATCTGCCATTGAATCTATAATATACATTTTTCCCCACATCTTTCATCTTTTCCCGCTGACCTGAAATCAGCGGGTTTTTTGTTCAAAAATAGGATAATATATCACAAATCTCTAATATATCAATATTTCTTACTTATATTAATACTAAAGTTGTATGGTGTTTTTTTGTAACTGGTTTAAAATAAAACGAATAAAAGTTAATTTGTAAAAAAAAATAATTAAAAGGTAATAACAAAAAGTTTTTTGTTAAAAGAATATTGAATGTCTATTAGATAGTAATAACATTTAATAAAGCCATTTAAAAAAATAGTTAAAAAAGTCTTTTCAATAGATTATCATTCCGTCTATAATAATATTCAGAAAGTTAAATAGAAAACTCACAGGAGAAAAAAATGACAAATGACCAGTGGGAAAATGTTCTAAACAGAGCAGGAGCAGTTTTTAATTTTGGGATAGAAAAGAAAGAACAGGTAAAAAACAGCAGAATGGCAAAATTAATTGCTGCAGTACCTTATCTTGCAGGTTGTAATAAAGCAACAGAAACTTCATTTTCTCATTTAATTATTTATTTATTGTCTTTAGATGAATCTGCAAAAGATATATTCTTTCATAAACAGGAAGATGATAATGAT
>DAOWMA010000346.1 GCA_030643345.1 Spirochaetaceae bacterium | reverse complement strand
CTCCCCCATGATGTAGCAGAGCTTCTTTTAACGGAAGGGACCGGACCCGAGTATAAGTCGGTCCGGACAGTATTTAAGTTGGAGGAGTACCCTGGAAGTGCATATCTGGAAAAGCTTCTGGTACAGGCGGCAGAGATGGAAATAAGTCATCCTTATACAACCCTGTTTATCACTGAAATGCTGTCGAAGATGATTAAAAATAATAATCAGAAAACAGGAAATATCACGGTTGAAATACTACAGGGAAGTAAAACTTTTCTATATATGTATTTTACTCAAAACTGTTTGTACCGATAAATATATATATACCCAGATTATCAGGACTGTATTCCGTATTGCCGGGGCTAAAACGATAGCTGAATCCAATTCCGGCAGATTCAAAAACATTGATGTAATTGCCCAGTAGAATAAGTTCCACACCACCGTAAAGATCATCATCTGCTGTTATTAGCTGGTCCTGAAGTCTGAATATTTTTTCCAGGTGAAAAGATCCGCTAATCCCCTGCAGTGATAACCCTCCCAGTATTGGCAGGTCCGGAGCTGCTGCTGTAAAGAGATAGTCTGCTGCTGTTATTAACCGGGTACCTTCTTCTTTTGTTGTATTAAACCCTCTGGGATTGTTCAAATGTGTCAGGTTATCTATTGTTGAGTAGGATAACCTGCCGGCAAATCTGATTACCTGATGATCTATCAGAGATGGCAGGTTTAACAGGTTTGTACTTTTAACAGCATAGTGCTTTAGAAAATTCTGCGAAACAGGATTGTAGAGAACTGTAGAAGATGTGATTTTTAATGGGGGAATCAGGTCCATGGGACTTTTAATTTTAACTGCAGAAAATCCCATTCCATTTATTAGATAAGCATTGTTGCTGTATTCTGTATTGACCTTTGTATCCGGGGAAAAGAATGTAAAATCCTTATCCGATATGATACTGAAATTATCACGAATTCCTGAAAAAAAGCCAAAATAAGTGGATTGTCCCAGCCTGTTTCTGCTAATTACCGGAAAGTTAAATATCATTTGCTGTAAGGTTGTCTGTTGGGCATTGCTATTATTTAAAGTCTGTAAATATCCCTGCATTAAACTATAGTTCAGTTCAACCGGCCCCCAGTCGTAGGAAAAATCGAATGTTGCTCCAGGTTGTAATGCTGCTGTATTTATTGTTACAGTCGTATATACAATACTTTTACCCAGAATTGACTGGAAGTAGCTTGCAAAGCCGGGACCAAAAATCTGGTTACTTTCATATAAGGGATCTATATAGAATGGAACAGGAGAAAAAACAATTAACTTTGGTGTATCTCTATATTGTTTATAAACCGGTTCATTCAGGATGAAATTATCAGGCTCACTTATTTCTGTATTCTGCATTTTTTGAATTGTAAAAAGTTCTGAGGAAACGATTTCCTTTGTTTCTGTATAAGGAGCAGTTCTTAATGTGTAGCCCCTGTGAGAGTATGTGGAGTAAACAATATCATTACCAATAACAAGTCCCGAAAATATCCCTACAGGATCTTTGTATATTTTTTTTACTGTTACAGTACCGGTTGTATCTAATTGTTGCAGGTCTATTTCATACAAAGCCGGTGGACCTTCCATATCGGACACATAGACTATATTCCCATTCTCACGGAAGGCTGGAGCATAATCATCTCCTGGAATATCAGAGCTGATAGATCCAGGAATTTGCTCACTATCCAGAACCCATATACTCCGCCCATTGTTATCCTGAATTGTAAATGCGATATTTTTCCCGTCTGTTGAAAAAAACGGGCCGAAAACGAATGATTTTTCTTTTTCAAAGAGTGTTTTTACAGTTCCTGTTTTAATATCAACCTCAACAAGTCTGGTATATTGACCGGATTTCTGAACGGCAACAAGACGCTGCCCGTCTGGTGACAAAGCTGGTTGCCGGAGGTGGGCATTGAAAGTGATCTTTTTTACTTTACTACTGTTCCTGTCCAATACATAGAGATCGGATACGGCACTTAATCTCGCAGGATGTTTTCCATCAATATTAAGAGCCGCAAAGGCAATTGTATTCCCGTCTTTTGATGCAGAAAAAGATTTATAATCGGAAAGCCTTGTTTTAATGAGTATTGTCTCGTTTCTGCTCTCCGGTTCAATCAGCACTATTGCCGGTCCACTGTCCGCTGTTTCTCTGTATACTATCCACCCTGCTTCAGTTATAACCGGAAGATAGTAGTTTGATTCTTCGTCAGGTGATAATAATCTACCTGCAATCGAGTCAGTATTTGAATATTTCTCTTTTAGTTCTGACTCCATGGCAGAAAATATCTCACTGGTGGAGTTTCCTGTAATCTTTTTTACATAGTGGTTAAAACCTAATAAGGGAAATTTTAAAAAAGCTCTGTATATTCTTACAAAAACATCATTTCCATAGGTACGTGCCATGTAATCATTTAGAATATAGCCGGCAATATAAATTCTGCTTAAAGGAGGATGCCAGGAACTATAAGCAGCCTGCTTCCATGAGAAAAGTTTATCTTCAAGAATCAGAGCTTTTGAATAGATCTCAAAAAAGGGGTTATTTCCCCTTCCCCCGCCAGTAAGATCAGATTCGAGTTTTACAGCAATTCCTTCTATGGCCCAGCCGGGCATAAGACCACCTGGAATTGAGGAAACACTCTTACCCATAACTCTGGACAGCTGATAAAAGAACCCCTCTTCTATGGTCATATTGACATAGTGTGTAAGTTCATGGGTTAGAAGAAATCTTAACCAATTATCAACTTTAGCCCCGAAATCAGGAGTAGACGGGGGTGATACATACATATTTATATGAGGTGGTGCAGGATAGAAGGACCCATTAGCTGAATCTATTCTGTCATGTACTACAATGATTATTTTCTCAGGGTAGGAGTTGAAAAATGAAGTAACTGAATTGTACACATCTTCGCAGAAATCCATTATTTCAATTACAGATTTGGTGCTTATCTCTTCATAAATTATTGTAAAATGTTCTGTTTCAGTTTCCAGCCAGCCTGAGTAGGGCTGCATAGCCGGTCCAGCAGTTAAGGTAATAAAAGAGTTAAAAACAAAAAGGAATAAAAAAAATGGTTTCACTAAGTTCAGTATATAATAATTATTACTGATCGTATATATTCCCAAATATGAATAAGTCCCAATT
>DAOWMA010000131.1 GCA_030643345.1 Spirochaetaceae bacterium | reverse complement strand
GAGCTGGTGCTTGATGTAGCTGAATCCTATATTAAAGCTGGTTCCAATTTAATTGAAACAAACACCTTTGGGGGTAACAGATACAAGCTTGAGTACTATGGTCTTGGGGACAGGGTCGCTGAAATCAATAAAGCAGGTGTAGAAATTTCCAGAAAAGCTGCAGGAAAGGAGAACTGGGTCATTGCGTCCATTGGACCAACAGGCAAAATGGTTCTGATGGGGGATGTTACAGAAGAAGACTTTTACCAGGTTTTCAAGGAACAGGCAATTGCTCTTGCAGAAGGTGGAGCAGATGCGATAGTTATTGAGACCATGAGTGCCATTGATGAAGCGATATCGGCAGTAAAAGCTGTAAAAGAGAATACTGATTTAGAAATTATAAGTACATTCACCTTTGAACCAACAGTACAGGGAGAGTTTCGGACCATGATGGGAGTGTCTCCTGCAGAAGCAGCTGTAGCAGCGGCAGAGGCTGGTGCAGATATTGTGGGAGCAAACTGCGGAAAGGGATATGAGGGAATGAAACAGATTATAGAAGAGATTCGGAATGTTCTTCCGGATATACCAATTATTATTCAGGCAAACGCCGGTCTTCCGGAACTTATTAATGGAGAATCAGTATTCCCGGCTACACCGGAAGAGATGGCGGACCAAAACCCTCTATGGATTAAAGCAGGGGTCAATATTATTGGAGGATGCTGCGGAACTACCGATAAACATATCCGTGCAATTCGAAATGCAGTTGATTCAGAAAAAGAATAAAAAAATACTGATGGATGATATAAAAACATTATTATCAGAATTAGATGGTGTAATTACTGTATCCCGGATAGAAAAAAAAGACAGAGAAAAAATTATTGAACTGGAAAATAACTATGAGAAAAATGGAGTAATCGGTCTTCAAAATCCCGGTATCCGTATGGTCCTTAAATGTAATACCGTATTTGCAGTACTTAAAGACAGCAGTTTTAGACAGCCTCCAGGAGCAACAGTTTTTATGGTTGAGGACCATAACATCGATGACAAAGGACCGGAAAACACTCTTACAGTTGATAATAAAAAGTACAGAATAATCGGAGAAGAGCTTATAGGAAAAAAGACTCAGAATGATGAGCCAACTATGTTTATAAGTGATGATTTTATTCTTTATCCCGGGAGAAGAAAAGGCAGGGCAAAAAAACCCGCTTACTTTCTTATCCCTCCCATTGAGTTCCCGGAACTGGAAGCTGTAAAGGACTCTTTTAAAATAGAAAATATCATTTCAGTAAGCCCGTCTACCATGGCAGATGATTATATCAGAGAACTTTGCAGTTTTTCCCTAAGTGAAAAACTGGCAACAATCCTGGTAGGATTTGATACAAAAGGTCAATAACACAAAGCTAATCCTTAGTACTCCGGAAATACCATCTCCTCCATATATTTCATATTGAAAAAGCTGTCTGAAGATAGTTCAACATACTCAGTAAGCTCTGTTATCTTTTTGCAATCCTTGAAACTTTCTTCGGACAAGGAACAGGTAATCGCCCCCAGACCAGCTGTATTACCGGCATATTCAGTTCTGTCCAGGAGCTCTGAAGGAATAAGTCCTATTGCTGCAGCACTCTCTCTGGACAGATAACTGCCAAATCCCCCTGCAATAAAAACATGGTCTATCTCCGAAAGAGACCGCCCGGCTTCATTAAGAAGAGAAAAAATTCCTGCAGATATTGCAGCCTTTGCCAACTGGACCTCTCTTATGTCACCCTGGGTAAAAACCACATCCTCACCAGTACCAGTCTCAGATGCCTTTGCGATCATAAATGCCGGTCCGTCTCTATCTATCTTTAGTTTTTTCAGAAGAATTGCAGTACTATCTTCCACTTCATCCACATCCCGGATTCTTCCGGTAAACTCTACAAGACCGCTTTTTAGGAGAACTGCAACTATATCTATAATTCCCGAACCGCATATCCCAATTGCTTTTTCATTCCCGATTGTAGTGCATTTAATATGATCATCCGCAAGTACAGCACTATCAACAGCTCCGGCAATACCTCCAAGACCGCAGCTAATATGGGCCCCCTCAAAAGCCGGTCCGGCAGCAGTTGAACAACAGTAAAGTTTCTCTTTATTTCCAAAAACTATCTCACCATTCGTTCCAACATCGAGAAGGAGGGAAAGTTCCTCCCTTTCGTGCATACGGGTTGCTAGAATTCCTGCAACTATGTCGGCACCCACATATCCTGATATCGAAGGCAGAGAATAAATAGTACAGGTAAGAGGAAAATCTTTAAAAGCTGATGAAGAAAGGTCCATGGCACCAAGAAATCCGGGAATAAAGGGAGCCACAGCTATACCGGCAGGATCGATTCCATAAAAAAGGTGAAGCATCGTCGTATTACCGGCAAGGGTAATAGAGTAGATGTTTTCCCTGGAGATATTATTTCTATCTGTAAGGAATATACAAAGATCGCTAACTTGAGTTACTATTTTATTCTGAAGCAATTCAAGTTTACCGGTACCCTGCATACTGTATTCAATTCTTGAAATTACATCTGCACCAAAAACCTTCTGACTATTTAAGCCGGATATGGTATCAAGTATTTCTCCTGTGTTTGTGTCCAGAAGGTATGCTGCGATAGTTGTGGTACCAATATCAATAGCAATTCCATAGTTCAGGTTCTCTGTGTTACCCTCTTCCACACTAATAAGAGAATCAGATGAAAATACTGCAGTAATCGAATATCCGGCATTCCGAAGAAGAGTTGGAATTTTCTGTCTAAGAGACAGAGACACCAGAGGATTATTCAAAGGGATGGATCCTAAAATACGCGAAAGATCAGATCTCTGGTCCCCCAGAGAAGGTTCCGGAAGGACAAGATATTTCTTTTTTATGATAGGGTTAACTTTTCCTGAAAAACCGTTATGCTCGGTAAGTATCCTGGAATGTGCATTAATACCATTAACAAGAACATCTATATTCCCTGTAACAGGGACCATACAGGCTAATCTGTATCCATTCTCCAGTTCCTTATTGCTAAGGAACCTGGTTTCACTGCCAGAGGGTTGGGACAGGTCCCCTTTTAAAATTTTTACTTTACATTTTCCACAAGTACCTCTCCCTCCGCAGGAAGCATCAACATGCATATCCTTGACCCTGCTGACTGCTTCCAGAAGAGAAACACCATCTTCAACTTCGACGGATGATATTGTACCTCCATGACTCACTTTTACTGTACTCATTTTTCTCTCCCCGATATCCTCAATCACACCGTACAGACGCACGGCCGTGCGTCTCCACCTGTCTGACAGATTCTATCCCTGTGTACAGACGCAAGATTTTGCGTCTCTACCACGGGATACATTTTGATTCGCTGTATTCCCTAAGAATAAAATTCCTGAATTCTCATCAACCTGTCAAAACCATCCAATTTCAATATATCCTTAACCGTTACCAGAGCAGGATGATTATCTTCAAGGGTCCTATACTTCTTTTTTGTACTCCCAATAACATGGTCCATCCCTATCGGGTTTGTCAATGTTAAAAAAGCAGATTCCAGGGGTGTTTTTACAAGATCACCACCAGCTGTTCTGGATGGGAGCTGAACAGAAAAATTAGAAAGACCAACAGACATGTGACATCCCGCCAGCTCAGCAGATTCATGAATAAGTTTAACCCCATCAATCGTTGCATTCGTTGCTCCACTCATATCTGCACCCAGAGGTCCCATTCCAGGATCAAGAAACAGATCATCATTGGTTATATAAGAGCATTTTCCCTTAATTACATTACTTACCCGTATTCCTGCAGCAAGAATTTCTTCTCCCGTTTCATTTGGTTTAAGATTACCATCAACGGAACTCTCTGTACAAAGAACTATGAACTTTACAGGCTGAATTTTTGCAAGGTCCACAAATTCCATCCTTAATTCTGAAATTGAATTGACCAGAGGCATCCGACCACCTGCTTTTTGAGGATCATAGGCGGTGAGCCCTGCTTTTTGAAGTTCAAAATCCGGTGAATCAATACACAAAGGAACAGAAACCACTTCCTGAATGGCTAATACCAATTTTGTCATAAGCCCGGGGCTGCGGGAACCAACATTAACATCAATATATGTCGCTCCCTCATCTGCCTGCTTTTTTGCAAGAGCAACAAGCCCTTCAAAATCATCTGCTTCAAATAACTTATGGGTCCCCGGCACTGAATCGTTTATTTTTTCTGCAATTATCTTTAAATTCAAATCTGCCATTAAGCACTCCTCTAATTGTATTAAACAAATTAAACTTTATTTTTTATTAAAGATTGTAATATCTGATACTTTTTTGTAAAAATTAGATAATATCATTTTGCCAGATACATTATGTCTATCAGTTTCTGGCTATAGGGGTTTGTCAAAATTGGGTTTTTATAATAGGATTTCTACTAATGGATAGTAAATTCAGTTTCGAAAAAGCCCTAAAAGCCGCAAAAACCTATCAGGAATCCACTGGAATCAACTGCAGGGTTATAGATTCATCCGGCAGGAATATTGCCGATTCTGAAGAAATACCAATTTGTACGCAGTGCAAATTAATGAATGAAGCTGATCCCGGTAAAAAAGGGTGCGAAAATATTCATCTCTACGGCATTTACCAGGCGGAAAGGTTTGGCGGCAAGTATATATATTTCTGCTCAATGTCCCTTATGCATTGGGTTGCACCACTTATTGATGATGGCATTGTTAAAGGAGGACTCGTCTGCGGTCCTGTACTGGCCTATAATCCCGATGATTTTATGCTTGAAGGATCTGAAGAATTTGAAACCGAACTGAAATCTCTACCCAATATTAGACCATCCAGAGTAAAAAGCTTATCAGAACTCCTTTTCATCACTTCAACCTATCTCTCGGATATAAACTATACTGCCGTAGAACAGGGGAAAAGCATAGAGCAGCAGTCCGAAATTAATAGTTACATACAGTACATTAAAACCATGGAATGCAACCCGGAACAAAAAAACAGATATCCAATAGAAAAAGAAAGAGAGCTCCTGGGCCAGATTAAAAAAGCTGATATTCAGGGAGCAAAAAAAACACTCAACGAAATACTGGGCAGCGTCTTTTTTTCCAGTGGGAATGACTTTGAAGTTATAAAATCCAGAGTTCTTGAGCTTGTAGTCCTCCTTTCCAGGGCTGCTCTGGAGGGTGGCGCGGATGTTGAACAGATATTTGGTCTTAATTATCAGTATTTAAATAAGATACATAGTTTTACAAAAGTGGAGGAACTCTCATACTGGCTGTCCACCATAATGGTGCGATTTTCCGACCTTGTTTTTACACTGAAATCAGTTAAACACACCGATGCAATCTTTAAAGCCATTCGTTATATGAGTGATAACTTTGCAGAAAAGATAACACTGGAAGATGTAGCCGCAGAGATATTTCTAAGCTCTGCATATTTCAGCAAGATATTTAAAGAACAGACCGGGTTTAATTTCAGCCAGTATCTGAATAAACTACGCATAGAAAAGGGTAAATCCCTTCTAAGAAACAGCAGAATCCCACTTGTTGATATTGCCGGTATGGTTGGCTACGAGGACCAGAGCTATTTCTCCAAAGTTTTTAAAAAAATCACAGGTAATTCTCCCGGGAAATACAGAGATACCAGAGGCTTGATAGAATCGGATAATCACGAGATCCATGAATAATTACATCTATTTCTATTGGGCGTTCCCCTGCTTCGCAGGGTCAGGCTATCCACTGCAATTCCGCCCGTATTGTCTAAAGAAGACCACATTTTGATTTGGTTCGTACAGACGCAAGATCTTGCGTCTCTACAGCCACATACATTCCCGGTACGGGATTTCCGTTACTATCCTTAACGCTTAGGATCAGTGGTTTAAATATTTAATATGTTTGTATTATTTTACTTGCATATTGGCAGGTTAGCCGGTAATATTAATTTCCAATTAAATTTATTCAAATACTTCTTCATTTAATATAAAATTTGGTGTATGAACTAATATGAGTGATGCAACTTCATTAAGACTATTTTTGTATTTAAATTTATCACCTTTTCTTATAATACAAAAATCACCCTTATTTAGAGTAGAATTTTCATCATTAATCGTAAAATCAATTTTACCATCTATAACATACTTTCCTAATTATCATTATTAATTCTCCTTATTTTATTGGCACAGTATTTCGCACAATGTTCCTCTAATACCTGAAGTTGCCTACTTCCAGAACAAAACTTATTTTATTGCCAAAATTACTATTCTGCATCCTAATAAACT
>DAOWMA010000183.1 GCA_030643345.1 Spirochaetaceae bacterium | reverse complement strand
CAGCTTTTACTATTTTTTTGCAGCTTTCAAGTACACTAAAAAAGATGTCACTGAAGCAAATGCAGAAAGATAGAAAACTATAACAAGACTTATTCTTAAAGGCTTTAAAATCACTAAAAAAAGTCCAAGCCTTTCAAAACTAACATAGAACACACCTAAAACGCCGGAAACTGCATAGGTAATGGCCTTAAGCTTACCCCATAGAGATGCTGCAACAACAATACCTTTCCCCATCATCATCATTCTTAGAAAAGTTATAGCCAGTTCACGGTAAATTATTATAAGAAAAACCCATAAGGGCATAAGCCCGGTGAAGGCAAAACAAAGAAAGTAAGTAACCCTGCTCAATACATCAGCAAAAGGGTCCATTACCTTACCAAGATCAATCACAAAGTCATGTTTACGGGCCAGATACCCATCCAGAAAATCTGATATTTCTATACCCGCAAAAATAATCAGTATTAAATATGCAGAAACCCCATTAAGCCTGCCTGTCCAGAGGGGTAGAAAATAACTAATAAAAAATAATGGCGCTAAAACAATACGTGCAACAGTAATTTTATTTGGTAAAGTCATCATCATCCCCTTTTATCATTCACCTATCCTGCCTGAATATCTTTGATTGATTCAAATATCTCTGTATACGTACTGCCTCTGAAAAAACTATAGAGTACTTTATATCCTGATTCAATTCTTTTTTTAATAAGGAAACGTAGTTTTCTATCCATTTCCTTCCTTGAATCAAAAACAAAGACCTTCTCACGTCCGGATTGTAACACGGTACCCCAAACTGATGTAAATGTATATGGTGAAAAAAGGTCCCCCTGTCGATCATGCATTGTATAGTATCTGGTAGATGCTGCTGTTTGTTTGTAAAATGTGATAGTCATAGTCTTATGTTTCGGCAAATACTTCAATAGAATCAATTTCCAATAGAAATATTTTTCTGATCTGCATCAATTTCAATACTGTACAAATGAAGCAGCGGCCGATCTCCAATATCAATCTTATAAGCAGATCGGGATACAAGGCAAGTATTTGATGCTAACCAGGTAATTATTCTATCCTGAAATCCGGATTTATCCACTTCAGATGATGAAGTTATCATTTTATAATATCTCTCAGAGTCTATAAAAAACAGATATCTGCTGATAATTAAAGATTCAAAAACCAGAGTCAATTTTAAATCCTCTCCTTCAATAAAGACAACAGGCTGTCCTCTTTCATGAACTTCAGCCATTATTATGTTCTGATTATTGGATAAAATTCTAAAACCTGCCAAAATATCTCCTGAAGAAGCAGGATTCCAATCCTGTAAATAAATATTAAAAAAGAAAACTGCAGCTGAAAGGAAAAGAATCAAAGGAACACCAATAATGAATTTCATTATAAAGCTCAGATAAAAAGCGGCGAATACTGCCAGTGCAAAACAGAGGTGATTAATACTCCAATCCACTTCAGACCATTCAAAAATAAATGCCGATACTGCTAATAAACCAATTGAGAAAGAGATATTTAAAGAAAACCAAATTATTCTATTTCTTACCGCTCTGTCAGGGTTACGTTTGTACTTAACACTGGAAGTTAAATTACTCAAGCCGGCAGCTGCAAAGACAGCCGCCGGGAAAATCCATGAGTAAATATTGAAGATCAAATAAGGTCCTTATTCTCTATCTTTAAAAGAGTATCACTAATAAACTTATCAACAGGAATACCATTTATCTGTTCACCCGTCCGGAGTCTAAGTGACACTGAATTCGACTCCACCTCTTTTTCCCCAAGAATAATCATATAGGGAATCTTTTCTTTCTGGGCATTTCTGATTTTTGCATTCATCCGGCTGTCAGATTTATCTATTTCTGCTCTGATACCGCTCAGTTTCAACTTCTTAAGAATATCATCCCCAAAGGTATTAAATGCTTCAGCAACAGGTATTATCCTTACCTGAACAGGAGAGAGCCAAACAGGGAAAGCCCCTGCGTAATGTTCAATCAGGACACCAAAAAATCGTTCAATAGATCCTAAAAGTGCTCTGTGTATCATATAAGGACGTTTTTCTTTCCCATCACTATCAACAAAAGTCATATCAAATCGTTCAGGAAGATTGAAATCAAACTGAATAGTTGTCATTTGCCATTCCCGTCCAATGGCATCCTTAATCTTAAGATCTATCTTTGGTCCATAAAAGGCACCACCGCCTTCATCTGTTTCATAGTCAAGTCCCTCTGCCTTTATAGCTTTTTCAAGAGACAGTGTAGCTTTATCCCAATTTTCCTTTTTACCTACACATTTCTCAGGCTGGGTTGACAAGTAAGCTTTTATATCTGTAAAACCAAAAGCCCTCCACATATCCAGTGAAAACCTTAGGACCTCAAGAATCTCATTCTCTACCTGGGACGGTGTGCAGATAATATGTGCATCATCCTGGGTAAATCCTCTCACTCTAAACAGACCATGAAGAGCACCTGATTTCTCATAGCGATACACAGTCCCAAGTTCTGCCCAACGCAGGGGCAGTTCTCTATAAGATCTTATATCAGTCTTATAGATCATTATATGAAAAGGACAGTTCATGGGTTTTATATAGTAGTCATTTTCATCAACTTCCATAGGAGCGTACATACTTTCATCATAGAAACCAAGATGTCCTGATGTTTCCCAAAGCCAGGCTTTACCTATATGAGGTGTATAAAGAAGTTCATAGCCATTCCGATAATGAACATCCCTCCAGTAATCCTCTATCGCCAGCCTTATCCTGGCACCCTTTGGATGCCAGTATATCAATCCGGGACCGGCCTCCTCATGGGTAGAATAGAGATCAAGGGTTTTTCCCAGCTTTCGGTGGTCCCTTTTCTCCATCTCATCTCTCTGCTTAAGATATAGACGCAGCTCTTTTGGGTTTCTCCATGCTGTTCCATAAATTCTGGTCAGCATTGGATTCGTCTCTTTTCCCCTCCAGTATGCACCTGCTATAGAAAGGAGCTTGAAAGCTCCTGCATTAAGCTGAGATGTATTTTCAACATGGGGGCCACGACACAGGTCGGTAAAATTGCCCTGACTATAGAGAGAAACATCCTCATCTTCAGGAATTGCGCGCAAAAGCTCTAATTTATAATTTTCATCAGAAAACATCTTCTGTGCTTCGTCTCTGGCTACTACTCTTTTTCTGAAATCATACTTACCGTTTATAATTTCCTTCATTCTCACGGTAATTTCCTCCAGGTCCTCCTCTAACAGAGGGCGGGGAAGGTCAAAATCATAGTAAAATCCATTATCAATTGAAGGACCAATAGCTACCTTTGTTCCGGGAATCAACCCTGTAACTGCTTCTGCCATCACATGTGCCATGGAATGCCTTATCTTTTCTATGCTAATATCTGCCATTAATTTCCTCCGAGTAGATAATGCGAAAATACATATCAGTTGTCAATAGGAAAAAGTGCAGCTTCTATCCGATCAATCATCCAATCGGGTGTTGATGCCCCGGCAGTTATACCTACCGTTTCAAAACCGTATATATCATCCGGAAGATCACAGACATCCTCAACATGCCATGATGGTATTCCGGATTTAAGTGCACTTAAATGAAGCCGCCTGGTGTTGGCGCTGTTCTTTCCACCGATAACTATAATTGCATCAACCTGTGCTGTCAGCTCATGCAAAGAATCCTGCCTCTGACTGGTTGCCGGACATATACTCTTAATAATTTTAATATCAGGCTTTCTTCTTTCCAGTATACTGCATATTTCATTGTATTCCCTTTTGGAAAGAGTAGTCTGGGCAATTACAAGAGTTTTTTCAGGAAGGTATAGTTCTTCTGCTTCAGCCGCTGAAAGAATTACTTCATACTTATCTGCACAACCAACTATTGCCTTAACCTCACCATGCCCCCTATCACCTACAATTACAATAAACCAGCCTTTCCGGCTATACTGGCTGACAGTTTTCTGAGAACGGAGAACTCTGGGGCAGGTACCCTCCACAACATTATAACCTGCATCTGCAAAATTCTTTCTTTTTTCAGGATGAATACCATGAGCTCTAATAATTATTGTTCCCCCATCCCCTTTTAAGGGGGATTCGATGGCACTGACACCTTGCAATTGAAGTTTTTCGATCACCTGGGGATTATGAATCAGGGGCCCATAAGTATAAATATCAGTGTCGCTATTCAATTCCACCTGCTCCTCAACCTTCTGCATGACAGCTTTTACCCCCATACAAAAACCCATAACATTCGAGCGAACAATTTTTTTTATTTTACTCACTATCAGGTCCTATCTTTAAGGAGACTGTTATCCCATGGCCAACCGGCAGAATAGTTGAATACAATCGGCTATCGGCAAATACCATTTTGTTATACTCATCCATATATTCTCCAAGCCCTTTTCTAACCTGTGTGTTTACTTTAAACATGGTATCATCTGCAATAATCAGTCCTCCAGGCCTTGTTAAACGAACTATTTTATCATGCAGTACCGGATAAAGATACTTACCGCCATCCTGAAAGACAATATCCCATTCATCTTCAAAATCCATAATCAAATCTTCCGCATCACCTAATTTTATTTCAACCCAGTTATTCAATCCGGCAGCTTTTATATTTTTTATTACTTCCTTATGAGTTCTTTCATGATTATCTATTGTTACGACTTTACCGGATGTTACTTTAACAGCTTCTCCAAGCCATATAGTTGAATAACCTATACCGCTGCCAATTTCAAGAACTTTTTTTGCATTTGTCAGCCTGATAATTAAACCAAGGAATTTCCCTAATTCCGTTTCAATAGAGGGCTGAATATCATCTCTGTCAGGACTACTGCTCTCTATATCCAAAAGAATACCTGAGTCCCTATTAATAAATGATCTAAGATATTTCAGACTGTCCATAAATTTCCCTGATTTAAAATTTAAAAAGCCGGTCCCTTACAAAGGGCCGGCTTTAGAATTATAAGCTATTTCTTCTTTTTCCGTTTCCCTCTCAGCTTTCTCTCCATTTCAGGAATCACTGTTGTTTTTACCAGTGGACCGGAACCATCCACATTCTGCACATCGGTAACAACAGGTACCTGGGTACCGACACCACTCTTTTTTGCCTTTCGCTTTTTTGCAACATTGTCCCATCCAAGAAGTACAGGCGAAGCAATAAATATTGAAGAATACGTTCCAACAAGAATACCGACAATCATACTCAGTGCAAAGTCCTTTATTGGTCCCGTTCCAAAAACATACAAAGCTGTAACAGCAAGCAAGGTTGTTAAAGAAGTTATTATCGTCCTGCTAAGAGACTGGGTAATACTGGTATTAATAATACT
>DAOWMA010000084.1 GCA_030643345.1 Spirochaetaceae bacterium | reverse complement strand
GGAAGGCGGCAGGAAACTGCAGATTGAAAACCGCTTTGGAATATTCCGGACCGATGAGGAACTTCTTAATTTGCAGGCAGTAGAGGAATTCACCTCTTTTGAGAATGGTGAAGAGATTCAAAATGGTAAGATTTCAAATGTGGAAGCTTCGCCGGATGGTCAATATCTTCTTTATTACAGACCTGTAAGTTATGCTTATGCTGATCTTGTTTTGTTTAGTGTTGCAGACCGGAAAGAGGTTGTAATATCAACAGAGAATGAGTTTTCTCTGGATGATACGGTTGCAAGATGGTCTTCTGATTCTGAGTATTTTATCTATTCGAAGAAAGGATCTTTATATTACTTTTCTATTGATCAGTTTGAAAATTCCAGACTTATTGCCGAAGATTTTCGTTCAATTGGTGAGGGTGGCATTGCAAATGTTAAATGGTCATTAAGAAATGATCTTTACTACATTAATCAATATAGAGTTTATAAAATTAATTCAGCAGAGTTTTTTACCCAGTCTATTTACAGTGGATTATTCGGTATAGGGACCATGATTGGAAAAGTTCCCTTTACATTTGATCCAAACTTTGACAGTTTTGATATATCCCCTGATGGTAAAAAGATTCTTCTTAACAGAGGCGGGCGAAACCTGTTTCTCTATTTTTTGAAGACAGATGACTATCAGTCTACTGGCGATATTAAATCGCTTCCATATTTGTTTCTACCCAGAAATACAAATATTAAACGGGTAATATGGTCCAGTGAAGATCTTATCACTATTCTTGCAACATCGATTCTGGATGGTGGGTTCGATTCTTCCATTTTTCGTATAGATCTTGTATCCCAGGATGATGCCTTAAGTTTTTCGCAGACAGAAGATGCAGGGGTTGAGGATATTGTTCTCTCAGATGATGAAAAAAATATTATCTTAATGAGAAAAGATAGTATTGAGCTAAAGGATTACACTGCATGGACTTATATAAAAAAGTTTGAACATCCGAAACCTTTTCATGTAATGTGGAGAGATAATGAGGAGATTCTGGTTTCAGGTGCATACTATACAGAGTTGGTCAATGCAGAATCAGGGGACAGCAGAATTGTTACTTTGTCCCAGGCCGGGGAGTATGGGTATGGACAGGATGGATATATTTATACCAGTCTTAACGGAGTTGCCAGTAAGCTTGATGAAAATGAAAATTGGGTCAGTGTTACAGAGATGGAGCTCCTTACTCCTTTAGTATTCTCAGCTGACAGGCGGGTTTATCTGGAAGTAAGTGCGTCGGGCTGCTATGAAAATACAATAATGGTAAGGGATATTGCGGGTTATGGTACAAAAGCTCTTTTCCCCCCACCTAAAACATTGTATGAACCATTTCCTGAAGAAGAAGATCAGTGGGACCTTCAGAATTTTAGTCATGGTTCCCGTATAAGAAGAAGAGAAGTATCTCTGGTTTTTAATGCAGTTGATTCTGTAGAGGGTCTTACCGAGGTTCTTACTATTCTGGCAGAGTATGGTATTCGGAGTACATTTTTTATAAATGGTGAGTTTATGCGTCGTAATCCTGAAGCTGTAAAGGAGCTTAGCCTTTCAGGGCATGAAATAGGATCGATGTTTTATGTATACTTTAATATGACAGATGCAAAGTTTAATCTTGATGAAAATTTCATTAAAAGGGGGCTTGCAAAGAATGAAGATGATTATTTCCTATTGACAGGAAAGGAGTTATCGTTATTATGGCATTCACCCTATTATTATATAAACAGTGATATCATTAAAGCATCATCATCTATGGATTATGTTTATATCGGGAGGGATGTGAATCCCCTGGATTGGGTCCCCTCATCTGATTGTGCGGGAGATTCAATGCATATATCTACGATGGATATTATTGAAAATATAATGTCAGATAAGAAACAGGGATCTATTATTCCAATTCGTATTGGCCAGACTGTACGTGGAAGAGATGATTATCTATTTCAAAATCTTGATCTTTTGATAAATGGTTTGCTTACACAGGGTTATGATATAGTTCCGGTAACTACGTTAATGGAACATGTTCAGTAAAGAATAGGAAAAAATGATGCAGGGTATAATAAATTATATCTATACACTTGCAATGAGGTCCGGATATTTCTATATTTTAAGTATCCTTAGGTGGAGGAGTTAGAGTGGCTACATTCAATCGTTTGAGTGCATACAAGGAAACACGTATTAAGACTGCCAGTGGGGGCAAATTGATTCTCATGATATACGATGAGGCAATTCGTCAGCTGAATATTGCCCAGGAAGATCTTGAAAATGACAGCTATAAGCTGGATAATGTGAGTAACTCAATAATAAAGGCCCAGGATCTTATTACAGAGCTGATAGTATCTCTTGATTTTGATAAGGGTGGAGAGATAGCAAGCTCTCTTTTTAGTTTGTACATGTTTTTTAATCAGCAGCTTATGGATGCCAATTTTAATAAAGATATTGAACTTCTTAAGAAAGTACGTACTTATCTTACAGATTTAAGGAGTGCATGGACAGAAGTTGTTGGTAAAGCCGGTGTTAGCACAGGGCTTGGTGGAAGGACCGGCGGAATAAATATTGCGGGTTAATTCTTTGGGTATTATGGATCCTTGTGAAATAAAACTCTTTAAACTCTACAAACAGCACGAATTACTATCTTTGAAAATTATAAAAATTCTTTATCTTGAATTTGTTTCAATAAATGAGAATATTACCTTATTGAATAATGACGGTTGTAGACTGGAAGAATATTCTCTGATTGAGAAGAGTCTTATAACAAAACTATATGAATTAAACAGGGTTATTAAAAGTTATGAATCAGCAGATTCTGTCTGTTCGTCTGAACTGGATATGCTTAGAGAAAAGGCTGGTGTTCGCCATAATGAAATTAGGGATCTAAGTAAAACAAACAGAAATTTATTAAAAACTTCACTGGGAAAAGCGGCATCCAGGCTGAATTTGTTTATAAAAAAATCCAACTATCTCTCATCTTCGTCACTCCAATTATTTCCGCAGTTTGTAGATGTAAGAATATGAAACAAAAACTATTACTTCTTGACGGTTACAGTCTGATATACAGGTCATACTGGGCATTTATCAATAATCCGGTACGAAACTCAGCCGGACAGAATGTTTCTGCAGTTTTTGGATTTTTCAGTACTTTGATTTCTCTTTTAGAGAAACATAAACCGGATAGTTTTGTGGTCTTAATGGATTCTCATGTACCAACATTCAGGCATCTTATGTATTCGGAATATAAGGCGAACAGGGAAAAGGCGCCTGATGATCTCCATGAACAGGTCCCTGTTATTAAGGATTTTCTTGATGCTATGAATCTGTCAGTTCTTTCCAGGGATGGCTATGAGGCTGATGATCTTATGGCTTGTGCTGCACGAAAGGGGAGCCTTGAGGGGTTCTTCTGCTATATTATCTCTGCGGATAAGGATTTAATGCAGACTGTTACAGAGAATGTTCACATGCTAAGACCGGAGAAAGGAGAGTATATTGATATTGGACCTGAACTTGTTTTTAAGAAAATGGGTGTCAGGCCCGATCAGATTGTTGACTATCTTTCTCTTGTTGGAGATTCATCAGATAATATTCCCGGTGTTCGGGGTATCGGCCCCAAAACGGCAGCAGCTTTATTGGAAAAATATAGTACCCTGGATGGTATCTATAATAATATTGGTTCCTGTACAAAGGGACAGGTCCAGAAATTAAGTGAAAATAAAGATAATGCCTATCTTAGTAAAAAGCTGATTGTTCTTAACTATGATATGGAAAAAGAAATTATTATTGATGATTACAACCTTAAAAAACTGAATTTATCTGCTATAATCCCTCTTCTTCAGAAGCATGGAATGGACCGTCTGGTAAGGCGTGTTCAGAAAATTTCCGGTAAAAGTGCAGATTTGGAGAAAGATACAGCAGATTTGGATTCCGCTAAAAGTTTGTATTCTACGGTTTTTACTCTTCAGAAATTAGATGAATGGGTATCTCTTGTAAAGGAAAATAAGTGGTTTGCCCTTGATATTGAAACAGATAATATTGATTCTATGCAAGCTGCACCTGTTGGATTTTCATTGTCTGTTTCCTCCGGCAGGGGCTGCTATATTCCTCTCTATGCAGACGGAGAAACTTATTTAGATGAAGATGAAGTTAAAACTCGTATAATTGATATTACCAGTGATTCAGAGCTCAAACTTATAGGCCATAATTTTAAATATGATTACAAGGTTTTAAAAAAATGGGGTGTTCAGGTTAGTAATCTTGCTTTTGATACCATGGTTGCTGCATGGATTCTTGACACTGCTGCTTCCGGATACGGTATGGATATTTTAGCTGATAAACTGCTGGATTATTCTACTGTTAAATATAAAGATATTGTTCCCAAAGGCAGTCTGTTTTCGGATATAAGCCTCGAAACAGCCTCTCCATATGCTGCGGAGGATGCAGATATAACTTTCCGGTTGTATAAACGTTTTTCAAAAGAATTAAAGAGCAGGGATCTTGAGAAGATTTTTTACGATCTGGAAATGCCACTGGTTCAGATCCTTGCAGATATTGAGTTTAATGGAATAAAGCTCAATTCAAGCGCTTTAGATAAATTTGGAATAGAATTGAGAGAAAAACTTGCGCGGCTTCAGGACGATATTTATATCGAATGTGGAAAAGAATTTAATATAAACTCACCGAAGCAGCTTCAGGTGATACTTTTTACAGAACGAAAGCTCCAACCTGTGAAGAAAACAAAGACCGGCTATTCAACAGATTCAAGTGTACTTGAAATCCTCTCAAAAGAAGATGTTGTTCCGAAAATGATTCTAAGATACCGTACACTTATGAAATTACAGTCAACCTATGTAGATGCTCTGCCGGAATATGTAAATTCAGAAACAGGAAGGGTCCATACAAACCTCAATCAGACTGGAACAGCAACAGGAAGACTGTCGAGCAGAGATCCCAATTTACAGAATATACCTATTAGATCAGAGGAGGGCCGTCGGATCAGATCAGCTTTTATCGCTGAAGATGGTCACACCTTACTAAGTGCTGATTATTCACAGATTGAACTGGTTGTTCTTGCTCATCTTTCCGGAGATTCTGCTTTGAAGAAAGCTTTCATGTCCGGGAATGACGTTCATAGTGAAACAGGTGCTCTTATTTTTGATAAACCCGTAGAAGAAATAACAAAAGATGATCGTAGAATTGCAAAAACTATTAATTTTGGTATTATGTATGGAATGTCACCGTTCAGACTTGGAAGAGATCTTGGAATCCCCAGAGCAAGAGCAGAAAATTTTATAAAATCATATTTTGACAAGTATAGTGGTATTCGTATCTTTATGGATAAGGTTATTGCTGATGCGGAGAAAACAGGAAAAGTCAGTACTCTCATGGGACGGGAGAGGTTTATTCCCGGTATCAACAGCAGAAATAAGACTGAGAAATCGAGTGCCCGGCGAATGGCAGTTAATACTCCTATTCAGGGTTCTGCTGCAGATATTGTAAAACTGGCAATGTTGAAACTTGCCCATAGGCTCAGGGAAGAGGACCTTAATTCACGAATGATACTTCAGGTACACGATGAGCTTATCTTTGAAGTGCCCGATTCTGAACTTACAATAATGGAAAAACTTGTAAAAGAAGAGATGGAAGCTGCTGTAACTTTAAGTATACCATTACGTACCAGTATTGAGACGGGTAAAAGATGGGGAGATTTTCATTAAGTGGTTCTGGGATTAACCGGAAAATATTGTTCCGGCAAAAATATGGCAGGTAGGGTTTTTACTGACAGGGGCTGGTATGAGCTGGATGTGGATCGTTTTGGCCATGACGCACTTGTAAAGATGAGAATTGATATAGTAAAAGTTTTTGGTCAGGGCATTTTATATAAAGATGGAAGTATTGATCGAAAAAAGCTTGGTTCCATTGTTTTTAACAATAGGACCTCCCTTAGTCGTCTTGAATCTATCATTCATCCTGAAATGGTGGATCGTTGTAAACAGGAAATAAAAAATAACAAAGATAAAAATATACTTATTAATGCTGCAATACTGCACCGTATGGGGTTGAATGGTTTGTGTAACTCTGTTTTATGGATTGAATCTAATCTCTTTATCCGGATTAAACGTGCAAAGGGTAGAGATAAAATCCCATTGCTTCAAATTTTAAAGCGTATTTACGGTCAACGTAAACTAGATGCTAAATACTGGGTGGAAGATGTCGATATTCATATTATACAAAACATGAAAACCAGAGCTGGTCTGGAAATGAAAGTTAATACTTTAATAGACATGTTTGAAGAGAGAGTGTAGAAATGGAACAGAAAAAAATACTGTGGATCTTGTTATCAGTAACTTTATTTCTTTTTATAGTATCTATAGCCGGAGTTGTATGGTTTTATCCCGGAAGAGTTGCCGCAACAGAAGACAGCACACCATCAAATGATCAGGAGACAGCTTCTATAGATTTTGATCCTGTTGAGTGGGTAAGACAGGGGGAGGATTTTCCAGGATTGATAGAGTCTTCTTCAGATGAGGAAGAGGGGTTTTCTATCGTTTATGGTGAAAACGAAGATGGAAAATCTGATATAAGTCTGGTTACTGATGATCAGTTGGAGAAAGTCGGTGAAGATATAACTCCTTCTGTTGTAAGTACTCCTGTTGTAAGGCAGGAACCTGCAAAGGTAGAACAAGAAAGTGTTTCTGAAACAGCAGCACCACCAGCATCACCAGCACCACGGGTGGTTAATGTTCTCGAGTACTGGATACAGGCTGGATCTTTTACCAGTAGGTCCAGAGCTGAAGACGCAAGTAAGTCTCTTTCAGATAAAGGTTTGTCTAATCTGGTAACAATAAAAACTGTAGGTAGTGATGATTATTACCGTGTTAGAATGGGGCCATATGCCAGTCATGCTGAAGCAGAGAAATTCCTTGGATGGGTCAAAGCGATAGAATCCTACGAGAAGAGTTACATTTCCCAGGTTTATGTACAGAAAACTGTGAATTAGGAAGATGGGAGAAACAGAGACCGGAGACGGGAGTCAGGAAACCGGAGGATGGAAAAAACAACTATTAGAGTGTTACCGGTCTGCCAGTGATTTTCCTGTAGATTTTGAGCTTTCTCTACCAGAAGAAGATTATTTTAAAACAGAATCCGATAGATTTAGAATCTCTGTGCCGAAGAATTACTTTGGATTGGCTTTTTCTGATGCGGACGATCCAATACGGAGGCAATTTATGCCTCAGGCAGGTGAGCATATAACTCTGTCATGTGAAACAGATGATCCTCTTGGGGAGAATAGTTATAAAGTTACCGAAAGACTGATTCACAGATATCCAGACAGGGTCCTGTTCCTGGCTTCTGACACCTGTGCAATGTATTGCCGGCATTGTTTTCGCAGGGATTATCTATCTACTGATCCACCGCCCCTGACAAAAAGCGAGATCCATAGAGCTGGTGAGTATTTAAAATTCCATCCGGAAATAGAGGAGATAATAATATCCGGGGGAGATCCTCTTATTATGGATGACAGTAAACTGGAAGAACTTCTTTCTGTTTTTAAAGAATTCAGACCGGATATTATTTTTCGTCTGGCAAGCAGGATGCCTGTTGTTCTTCCTTCCAGGATTACAGATTCTTTAACAGATTTACTTTCAAAATATAAACCTCTTTTTTTTATTACACAGTATAACCATCCCCGGGAGTTAACAGACAAAAGC
>DAOWMA010000190.1 GCA_030643345.1 Spirochaetaceae bacterium | reverse complement strand
TTACATTCCCAAGGGACTTGGACATTTTAACGCCCCCTTCCCCGAGTATCATTCCCTGATTTATCAGTCTTTGAAAGGGCTCATCCTGCCCGACAACGCCGATATCAAACAACACTTTGTGCCAGAACCTGGCATAAAGCAAATGAAGAACAGCATGTTCAGCACCGCCTACATACAAATCCACAGGCATCCAGTAATCAATTTTTTCTTTGGATGCCAGTTCTTCAGTATTATCCGGATCAAGATAACGCAGGTAATACCAGCAGGAACCAGCCCACTGGGGCATGGTATTTGTTTCTCTTTTTGCCTTACCACCGCATTTTGGACATGTAGTATTAACCCAGTCATCAATAGCAGCCAGTGGAGACTCTCCTGTTCCTGTCGGGATATAACTATCGACCTCAGGCAGCGTTAAAGGAAGGTCCGCCTCATCTAACGGCACTATTCCGCATTTGTCACAATGAACAAGCGGAATAGGCTCTCCCCAGTATCTCTGCCGGGAAAAAACCCAATCTCTTAGCTTATAATTAACTGCCTTTTCGCCTAAACCACGTTCCTGGAGCCAATTAATTGCTGCTTCTATACCATCCTGTTTCCCAAGACCATTCAGAAAACCGGAATTAACATGTTCACCTTCACCTGTATGAGCTTCATTCTGTACATCTCCACCCTTTAATACTTCAACTATTGGCAGATCAAATTGTTTTGCAAACTCCCAGTCTCTGGTGTCATGAGCAGGAACAGCCATAATAGCACCGGAACCATAAGATATAAGAACATAATCTGCAATCCAGATAGGGATTTTCCTGTTGTTAAGTGGATTTATGGCATAAGCTCCGGTAAAAACACCCGACTTATCTTTTGCAAGATCGGTACGTTCAAGATCAGACTTCTTACTTGCCATATCGATATAATTATCTACTGCTGCAAGTTGTTCGGGAGTAGTAATTTTATGGACCAAATCGTGTTCAGGGGACAGCACCATATATGTAGCGCCAAAAAGAGTATCCGGCCTTGTTGTATAAACCTTGATTAATTCGCTACTGCCGTCTACAGAAAACTTTACATTGGCCCCTTCACTTCGACCTATCCAGTTCCGCTGCATCGTTTTAATGGCATCTGTCCAATCAAGTTTATCGATATCTGCCAGAAGGCGATCACCATAATCGGTAATTTTTAATATCCATTGGCGAAGGTTCTTTCTACTTACGACCGTATGACACCTTTCACATTTACCGTCTTTTACCTCTTCATTGGCAAGACCTGTCAAACAGGAAGGACACCAATTAATAGGAGATTCAGCTTCATAAGCCAATCCTTTTTCAAAAAGTTTTAGAAAAATCCACTGAGTCCACTTATAGTATTCCGGAGTATGAGTGGAAACCTGTCTGTCCCAGTCATAACTGAAACCAATTGATTTAATCTGTTTCAGGAATCTCTTTATATTATCCTCAGTTGATAATCTGGGATGAGTGCCTGTTTTAATTGCGTAGTTCTCTGCCGGAAGGCCAAAAGAATCAAAGCCCATGGGATGCAGGACATGATAACCTGCCATTCGAAGGTAACGGCAATAAATATCTGTAGCTGTATATCCTTCGGGATGACCTACATGAAGTCCCTGACTTGAGGGGTATGGAAACATATCGAGAACATATTTTCTCTTCTCTTTAGGTATGGAGGGATCTTCTGTAACCTTAAAGGTTTTGTTCTCTTCCCAGTAGTCCTGCCACTTCTTTTCTATCGCTGTAAACGGGTATTTGCTCATGGGGGGATGATACCGACTGAAAGGCTCCTAGTCAACGGTCTTGTTTATTTAGTATTACAGAATTAATCCTGTTGCGCCTTATGGATTCAATTGTAAAAATTCCAAAAGGTGTTTCTATATTCTGGTTTTTTACCGGGATATTCCCCAGATACTCAACAAGATATCCAGCCAGGGTTTGTACATATTTCCCATGAGGAAGTTTTAAACCCAGTCGATCTTCAATCTGATGAAGAGTTGTCTCACCCATCAGCCGGTAACTCCCGTCCCGCAGTAATGTTATTCTATCCCTCCGGTTCTGTTCGTGTTCATCATAGAGTTCACCGAACAACTCTTCAGTAATATCCTCCATTGTAACAATACCGGCAAGACCCCCGTATTCATCCATAATTACAGCTATGTTCAGCTTCTGATTTTTCAGTGTATAAAAAAGCTTATTGACCTTTCTCGTTCCGCTGATGTAGAGCGGTTCCAACATAAAGTCCTTTAATTTCATAGTGCTTTTCCCTTGTTGATAGAGAGCAATAAGACTTTTAACAAGCACAATACCTATTATTTCCTCCGGGTTTTCATTATAGACAGGGATACGGGAGAACCCCTTTTCTGCAATAGTTTTTAAAGCATCATTAATAGTTGTATTGCTTTCCAAACTGAATACTTCTGTTCTGTGAGTCATAATTGCCTGAACCTGGGTATCATTAAAACGAAAAACATTTTTTATCATACGGGTTTCATAGGTCTCCACCACTCCCTGACGTTCTGCAATACTGACCATATAGAGGATCCCTTCCAGGGAGAGTTTTTTCTTTTCTCCACCCACTATGTGTGTAATCAAACTGCTTATCAATCCAATTAGTTTTATTACCGGCAGAAGAATCCAGGAAAACCACCTGACAGGATATGCCATGTAGAGTGCAATTTTCTCACTGTGTATAATAGCTATCTGCTTTGGGGTAACCTCTGCGAAAATTAGAATAACAAGGGTTAAAAGCCCTGTTGACAGAGCAAGAGCACGACTACCGAAAATTCTTATTGTCAAACTTGAGACAATGGCAGAAGCAGAAATGTTAACCAGGTTGTTGCCAATAAGAATAGTTGTAAGGAGAATATCCGTTCTTTTGCTTAGAAGCTTTACCATCCTTCCCTTTTTTCCATAATCTATAGCAAGTTCCTGAATTTGAACAACTGAAAGAGATGTAAATGCTGTTTCTGTAGCAGAAAACACAGCAGAGAGGATTAATAGAACAACAAAAAGAATTATTTCAAACAGCATGATGTCCATCAATTACGACTATTGTTCGAAATATATTTATAATTATCTGTTTATTTATCGGTAGGGGGTCGTCATCGTCCATGTTTTAAGTAAGTATAATAGGAAAAGATAAATTTTATCAAGATATTAAAAACTAATTTGCCGAAAGACGTTTTTTTTTGTATATTTTTTTCAAATAAATATTAACATATAAATTACATAGGAGAAATCATGTCCAAGAAAAAATTTAAAACCGAAGTATCCCAACTGCTTCACCTGATAATCCACTCTCTCTACTCGCATAAAGAGATATTTTTAAGAGAGCTTGTATCCAATGCATCGGATGCTCTGGATAAACTCAAATATCTTACACTTACAGACGATATTTACAAAAAATTAAAATTTGATCCAAGAATAGATATAAAATTTGAAGATGGCGACAAAAAGAAACTTATTATAACCGATACCGGTATTGGTATGAACGAAAAAGATCTCGATACTCAACTGGGTACTATTGCCAGATCAGGAACAAAGAATTTTTTAAGCACACTGTCAGGTGATGAAAAAAGAGATGCTAATTTAATTGGCCAGTTTGGTGTTGGATTCTATTCCTGTTTTATGGTTGCAGACAAGGTTGAAGTGCTAACCCGAAAGGCTGGAGAAGAAACTGCATGGTTATGGACCAGTGATGGAGAGAACTCCTATTCCATAAAAGAATCGGAAAAAGAAAAATTTGGTACAGAAATTACTCTGCATTTAAATGATGAGGGTAATGAGTATGCTTCCAGATGGAGTCTTGAAAATCTGGTTAAAAAGTATTCTGACCATATAGCATTCCCAATTTTCCTTAAGTACGAAGATACAACATGGGAAGGTGAGGGTGATGATCGTAAAGAGAAGAAGGAGATAAAAGTAACGCAGGTAAATGCTGCTTCCGCATTGTGGAAAAAGTCCAAATCAGAACTTAAAGAGGAAGATTACAACGAATTCTACAAAACCATCGGCCATGACAGTGATGACCCTCTGCTCTACCTCCATACCAAAGCTGAAGGTACACTGGAATATACAACTCTGTTCTACATACCAAAGAAAGCACCATTTGACATGTACCAGGCTGATTATAAAGCCGGTGTTAAACTCTATGTAAGCAGAATTTTTATTACAGATGATGAAAAGGAACTTATGCCTACCTATTTGCGATTTCTACGGGGTATTATCGATTCTGAAGATCTTCCCTTGAATGTCAGCAGAGAAATTCTTCAGCAAAATAAGGTATTAACAAACATTAAGAACGCTTCCGTCAAAAAGGTTTTAGGTGAACTTCAAAAAGTATCTGAAGGAAATCAGGAAAAGTACATAGAGTTTATCGAACAGTACAACAGACCTCTTAAAGAAGGCCTTTACTCAGATTTTTCCAACAGAGATACTCTCCTGGAACTTATCAGATTTAAATCTACAGAGGTTGAAGGATATACAAGCCTTTCCTCTTATAAAGAGAGAATGAAAGATGATCAGAAGGGAATCTACTACATAACCGGTGAAAACGAAGACACTCTGCGTAATTCACCCTTAATAGAAGGATATGTAAAGAAGGGTATTGAAGTTCTTATTATGAGCGATGAGATCGATGAAATAGTAATACCTTCTATAGGTAATTATAAAGACACTGAACTTAAATCGGTTAATAAGAGTGGAACTGCAGATGATTTTAAATCAGAAGATGATGCTGAGAAGGAAAAGAAAGTTGAACCACTGATCAAGAAAATCAAGGATGCCCTCGGTGACAGAGTAAAAGATGTTGTAGTATCCAAACGTCTGAGCGACTCTCCTTCATGTATTGTTGCTGACGAAAATGATCCAACGGTTCAGATGCAGCAGATGCTTAAGGCCATGGGTCAGAAAGATGCCCCGGAAGTTGTTCCAATTCTGGAAGTAAATCCTACCCACGAGATTGTTGAAAAACTGGAAAAGGTAACTGACAAGGATTTTATCAACGATGTCAGTTTTCTCCTCCTGGAGCAGGCAATGCTGATGGAAGGGGCAGAACTTAAAAAACCAGCCGAGTTTGTAAAAAGACTTAACAGGGTTATGACGAAGGCA
>DAOWMA010000355.1 GCA_030643345.1 Spirochaetaceae bacterium | reverse complement strand
GAGGAATTTCAGTTGTAAAGCAAAGTACAGATATAGGAGTTTTTGGCTTCTCAATCTGTTATGATCTACGATTTCCAGACCTCTACAGAAAGCGGGCATTCCAGGGTGAAAAACTTATCTTTGTACCGGCAGAATTTACTATGCAAACAGGAAAGGATCACGGGGAATCATTACTTAGGACAAGAGAAAAAAAAAACCAGTTTTACATTGGGGCCCCGAACCAGATGGGAGAACATCCGGATAATAAGTTCTGTTACGGAAACAGTATGATTGTTGATCCATGGGGAAAGGTAATAGCCAGAGCATCAGATAAAGTGGGTACTATTGTTGCAGATATTGACTGGGATTACCTTGAAGATGTCAGGGGAAAACTCCCCAGCCTGAAAAACAGAGTCGATCTGCAGGATATGTGATTCTGTTCAATATACAAGGCTGTCCGGTAACCCCGTAATTCACTAATCATGTACTTTAGTACACTGTGTACTACAATATATCAGTGTTTTAGCCTTAAAACTAAGCCTCGATTCAGTTGGATTAAGTTAAGGGACAGCCTGAATTAGCGCAAATTCCTAAATAAACTCTACTTCCCCTGTATCAGTATCGATACTAACAAATTTATGACTTTTAGGGTAGGCACCGTTGACTGCACAACCTTTGCATCCTGCTGATTCGTGGATGTGACCGAATAAGTGGAATTTGGGATGCACAGAGGAAAGTAAATTCATTAAAGCCCTGCTGCCGACAGATTTACCGAAATGAGTTCTGTCCAGAACTCCGTATGCAGGGCCATGAGTAACAAGAATAGTATCTTTATCAATCAATTTACACAGATCCAGCATATCAGCTGACTGTTGTTTTTCTGTTCTCTCAAATTCTCCACCGATAAATGGATTTGTATACTGATATCCTACAAAAGACTGTTCTTTTATTATTACTCTTTTTTGATTGATGTTTCTTGTCAGTGGAGTATCCGTCCAGTTAAATCCAAGTATTCCATCAAAATTACCCATAATAAACAAAATGGGTTTCCCTGACTGGTGCAGAATTTTTTTTATTTCATCTTCTGAATTCAGTCTCTTTCTTCTATTACCCATTAGATCACCACCCAGTAGCCCCATATCGAATTTGTCTGATACAAGCAATTCTGAAAACCGTTTGTAACCTGATTCTGAGCCATGCAGATCACTGGAAAAGATTAATTTCATTACATTCCTTAATAATAGCCGATTAAAATTATTGTATCAGATGTTTAGTCAGTTGGTTAAGTATTCTTCTCAATATTCTCTTATTAAAAATAAAAAGAAACCGATATTTTAACCAGACTCTATAAAAAGCAGGGGTGTAAATGGGCGATCTCCTTGAGATTGTGAATAAAGAAACTGATCAATCTAATCTACAGAGTAATAAAAAGAAAAAACTGGAATCTATAAATCTAAAGCAGCTGATCAATCGGCTTAACTACGTAAACTTTCAGGATGGAACTCTAACCTCAGTATTTCATCATAAGAACTACAATCGATCTATTTCATTGGATATCAAACCAGTAGCATGCAATGGCAATGAACTGTCATGCCTCTGGCCTGATTACGATAACCTTCAGGAAGAGTTAAAAGACTATGATCTTACAGAGATATATATTGATGATGGTATAAGTACAATTGTTATTAGCCCTGAAAATGTTAACTTTAAACAGGAAGGATTTACAGTTCAACTTCCTGAAGTTAATATACTTAAACCAGCCCGAAAATCAAGAAGGTATTCGGGGGGGGAAACCCAGGTCCAGATGATTCAGAATAGTGTTCTCTTCCGGGGTAAATTAATTAACTTTACATCCGATTCTTTCAGGATTGAAATTCAAGCAGCTGCCCACAGTACAGCAAACCGACTAAATCCGGATGCTCCGGTTTCTATTACACTGTTAAATGAAGGGGAGATAAAATTTTCCGGAGAATGTACCATCATTAGAACAAGCCGGGAAAAGACTTCTATTTCCTGTGTGTTAAAACCCATAAATAACAGAATACAAAAATTTAAAGCAAAAGAATACCGCAGTTTTCGCCAAAAGCTGATACCTTCACCGAGTATAGTTTTTATACACCCATTTACCGGAAATAGGGTTAATCTACCCGTATATGATCTGTCAGGAACTGGTTTTTCAGTGGAAGAAGATCAAAGGAGCAGTATCCTTTTACCGGGAATGATCATTCCCGAATTGGAAATAGTCCTGTCTGCAGGAATGAATGTTAAATGCAAATGCCAGGTTTTATACAGGAGAATAGTTGATGAAGATGAACATAAAACTATATTTCTAATGGGTTTTGTAATTCTTGATATGAAGCCCCATGACCATGTTCAACTGCTTTCGATTATATTTCTTGCCAGAAACAGCAATATTTATCTAAGTATGAATCTTGATACCAATGCTCTCTGGCGCTTTCTTTTCGAATCAGGATTCATCTATCCAACCAAATATGAATTCCTGAAAAGTCATAAGGAAAAGATAAAATCCATTTACAAAAAGATATACACAAATGCACCTGATATTGCAAGACATATAACATATCAGGATAAAGGGGAAATCCTGGGGCACGGATCCATGCTTCGAAGCTATGAAAACACATGGCTCATACATCATCATGCAACCCTTGGTTCCTCGAAATTATTTGCAGGATTGTATGTCCTGGAACAGTTTGCAAACTATGCATATAATACAAATAAGATAGAGTCTCTCCATATGAACTATCTGCTATGTTATTATCGTCCTGAAAACAGATTCCCTGCCCGTGCATTCGGGGGTGCGGCAAAGAGTGTAAATAATCCTAAAGGATGCTCAGAAGATAATTTTGTATATTATGAATTTCAGATAAATACTGAGCAGGTTTTTGATGACCTGAATTCATGTAGTCTTGTAGAAAGCAGCGATGAAGACCTTCTTAATTTGCAGTGCTATTATGAGGAGGTCTCCGGAGGACTAATGCTCGATGCTCTGAATATACTTCCGGGTAACTCAGGAAGCACAGGTGTAATAAAAGCTTATGAAAAACTACAGCTTAAAAGAG
>DAOWMA010000101.1 GCA_030643345.1 Spirochaetaceae bacterium | reverse complement strand
GGTAGAGATACAGATATTAGTAACTGCAAAGAAAACGATCCTGCCAGTACTTATCTTGCCAGATTTATCGACACCCGGGAGGCATCAAATAATGAAGATTTATTATTTGATGTGAATAAGGAAATCTCAAGTACCGGTAATACAGTTGATATAAAAATGGATTTTATCGGAGATAAAATTGTAGATACTAAATCCAATATTTCAATTTTGGAGTCCTCTCTGACAGCAGGAATAGATCATACACATGTATGCGGAGGAAGAGCCAGATGTTCAACCTGTCGTGTTATAGTAACAGAAGGACTCGAACATTGCATACCCAGAAATGAAAAAGAACAGGCACTGGCAAAAATTAAAGGTTTTTCACCTGAAGTGCGTTTGGCCTGCCAGACAACAGTAAACGATGATATTACCATAAGAAGACTTGTTCTGGATGCTGAAGATATCTCCGTGGCAATAAATGAAGGGAGATCAAAATTAAATGATTCAGGCAGAGAAATTGAGGCAACAATTTTGTTTTCTGACATACGAGCATTTACCTCATTTTCGGAAAATTCACTACCGTACGATATTGTACATATTTTAAACAGATATTTTGATACCCTTGGGGAAGATATCGACAAACACGGCGGTTACATTGACAAATATATGGGTGATGGTATTATGGCAATTTTCGGACTTGACCAAAATTCTGATGAAAGTTCTGCATTTCAGGCAGTATCAGCTGCTATGGAAATGATGAATTCATTAAACTATTTTAACAAATATCTTGCCAGCAGATTTGATCATGAATTTAAAATTGGAATAGGTATTCATACAGGTAAAGTTATTGTAGGTAATCTTGGATACAGAAAAAAGAAAGAGTTTACAGCAATCGGAGACACTGTAAATACAGCGTCCAGAATTGAATCACTTAATAAAAAAGCAGGAACATCAATTCTGATTTCCGAAGAAACATATTCCAAAATAAAAGACCAATTCAGATGGAAGCATAAATTTAAGAGCAAAGTGAAAGGAAAGGAGCTTCCGGTTATTGTGTATGAACCGGAGATTAACTGAGACCCATAAAAACCCTTACTCTCTACTATAAGGCTTTCCTACCGAAGCTGGAAATTCAATGTGCTTTTTGAAAACAACCATAATAACCAGAATAGAGATAAAAGGCAGCATAAGGAAAAACTGATACGGGATTTTATCGGATATTATCTGCAGTTGAAAAGACATAACCTCAATAAAAGCAAAAATAAAACCCCCTAGTATTGCCCTCTGAGGTTTCCAGCTGGCAAAAATAGCAATACCAACAGCCATAAAACCCCTGCCGGCAGATATATCAGGAGAATAAGTCTTTGTAATTGCTATTGTCAGATATGCTCCGGCGATCCCTATCAGAGAAGAGCCGATTATTGTAGCAAGATATCTGCGTCTGGAAACATTTATCCCAACAACATCTGCTGCCTTTGGATTTTCACCAATTGCTCTTGTTTCAAGACCTATCTTTGTCCTGTAAAAAAACCACCATGCAGTAAAAGTAGCCGCATACATAAAATAAACGATAACATCATGATTTAAGAACCCCGAGATTATTGGAACTTTAGAAAGAAAAGGAATAGTGATTCTAAGAGTATCAGGTGCAATAGGGGCGGATAATCGTACACCGATTACAAGTTTATAAAGAAGATCAGAGAGACCTGATCCAAAAATAACCAGACAAATACCAAGAATAAACTGATTCACTTTAAATGTCTCATGAACAAAGGCCAGAATGAGACCAAAAAAAGCACCCATTAATGCACCTGCAAGAAAACCTATCAGCCAGCTGCCACTTAGAAAAGCAGCTAAAAATCCTGCAGATGCTGAGGCAAGCATTATACCTTCCCCGGCCACATTGAAAATTCCTGTTCGCCCGGATATCAGGATACCAAGACTTGCAAGAGTATAAACAGTTGTATAAACCAATACACTCTCAATAAAGGATGTGATAAAAGCCATTATTTGTTCCCCTTTCCATATTTCTCCCGAATAATAACTACAAACATAACTATTATTGCCTGAGATAGAAAAACTACTTCAACAGGCACCTGCATGGTACGTTGAAGAGAATCTGCTCCCACAAGAAGAACAGACATAAAGAATGCCGCAAAAGGCACAGCGAGAGGATTACCTGCAACAACAAGGCTCGTAAGAACACCGAATATTCCAAACTGGGCCCCACTGGTTTTGGCAAAACCCTCTATCAGTTTCCCATGAATATTTATCACTTCAAGTGAACCTCCAATGCCTGCCAGAGCTCCTCCGATAAAAAAGGCAACCATTATGGTTTTACTGAAATTAATCCCATATGTCTGTGATGCTATAAGATTTTGTCCTACCGATGTAATCTCAAACCCAAGTCGTGTTCTCTTCATAACCAGATACACAAATATTATTGCAATAAATGCTACAATAATAGAAGCTGGTATTTCTCCAAAGAAACCCATAAGTGAAGATTCTGAGAGTTTTTGTGTAATTGGATGTCCTTCAAGAGGGTCCTTAAATGCATCCGATGTAGCGATAAAATTTACAAATTGATAAGCAATAAAATTCAGCATAATAGTTGAAATTATCGGATTGATATTATATTTTGCCTTCAGAAATCCTGCTACAAGAGCAAACACCCCTCCTGAAACAATACCAACCAATAACAACAGAGGTATCATAATTATCGCCGGAAGACCTAATGGACCCAGTGTAAGGCCGACAACAACTGTCATGGTTCCGCCAAAGAGCATCTGCCCCCATCCACCAATATTAAAAAACTTTATCATAAAGGGTATGGTAAATGCATAAGTAGCAAATAATAGAGGAATAGCCTTTTTGATTGTCTCGGAAAAACCAAAGGAAGACTTGAAAGATGTTGTTAAAAGAGTACGCAGAGCATCCCATACATTATAACCCAGAATTGCTACAAAAATGGAGATAACTCCCAGTGCCAGTATTATTGCTATTCCATAAATAATAAGGTTATTTAATATCAAAGAATAAGCTTTGTTCTTTTGTGTCACACTACCCTCCTATCATCATGAGGCCAATTTTATACTTATCATACTCCGACCGTTTAAAAATGCCTTTAAGTTTACCATCGTGTAGTACAGCAATTCTGTCACTGACTATCATCAGTTCATCAAGATCCTCATTAACAAAAAGAACACTGCTTCCGCTATTTCTCAATTCAACCAGCTTCTTAAAAATAAATTCAACTGTTGAGATATCAAGACCGGAAGTTGGGTTATGAGTTACCAGTAATTTTAATGGACTGACAAATGCCCGGCCAATTATTGCTTTTTGAATATTCCCCCCCGAAAGCCTCCGCATTGAAAGTTCTTCATCCGGAGTATCCACATTAAATTCTTTTATAACATCTCTTGCAGCCAGGGCTGTTTCGTTCCAGTCTATAAATAGTTTCTTTTTAAGAAACCTCTCTTCCTCTTGATGCCCTAAGAGAACATTTTCTTTTATACTTCCTTCATTAAGAATACCCTCTTTTATCCTGTCCTCAGGTGTATAAGAAACTCCTTTGGCAAAAACATCCAATGGTGAATTATTCTTAATGGATTCACCATTAATCAGGATATCACCGCTATGTAAGACAGATGGATTGATTATACATTCCGCAATATTTTTTTCCCCATTACCGGATACTGCAGCCACACCAAAAATCTCCCCGCCAAAAATATCAAAAGAAATATCTTTTAAACCAGGACTGGTATCATTCCCTGTAATAGATATATTTTTAACCTGCAGAACAGGGTTTTTACTAATTTCAATTTCAGGAAGATTGACTTTAGGAAGTGCACTTTCAGTAACTTCAATATTCTGTTCCATAAACATCAGTTTAACCAGCTTTTCTATCCCCAGTTCCTCCTTCTCTACTCTTGCCTGGACCTTCCCTTTTCTCATAACTGTAACTGCAGTGCAGGCTTCCATAACTTCTTTTATTTTATGAGTTATAAAAACAACTGTAACTCCCTTTTCCACAAAGACCTTGAGAGATTTAAGTAACTGCTGGAACTCACTCTCTACTAAAGAAGTAGTCGGTTCATCCAGGATAAGGAGAGTAGCCCCACTGTACAAAGCACGTACAATTTCAATTTTTTGCTTGATCCCTGCAGAAAGTTCTTTAATCTTCACATCGACTGGAAACTGAAGACCAAATTCCTCAGATATTTCTTTAATCTTTTCTCTTTCTCTGGCAGTGTGGAGAGTTAATTTTTCACCTTCCGAACCAAGCATAATATTTTCTACAGCTGTAAACTCAGGCACCAGGGTCGAAATCTGGTGGACCATTCCAATACCATTTTTTATTGAATCCAGGGGTGATTTTATTATGGTTTTTTTACCATCCAGAAAAATCTCACCCTTGTTGGGCCGATACAAACCATACAGGATATTCATAAGAGTAGATTTTCCAGCTCCATTCTCGCCAAGTAATCCGTGAATTTCACCTTTTTTGACCACAAAATCAATACTATCCAGGGCCTTTACTACTCCAAATGCTTTGCTTATATTTTTACAATTTATATAATCCGCTGCCATTAAGAATTTCACCTCCAAAAGAAAAGGAAACATAAGGAAATTAAAGAAGGACTCCCTATAAGGAGTCCTTACCTGTTTGACATTCTATCTATCGTGAAGTACTACTGTAGAACTTCACCAAGAACCTTTTCAACAACTATTTTCCCTGATGCAACATCCTCTGCTATCTGCTTTACAGCGGCATTAATAGAGTCACTTACATTACTAATTGGAAATTGTGTTGATCTTGCTTTGCCCTCACCATATTCCATGCTCCAAAATCCGCTTTTTTCACCAGCAATGATTTTAGCAACGATACCCTTAACAGGTATACTAAAATTAAACAGATCCGAAGAAAGATAATTATCAGGAGCCTGAGTCAGCTTATCTGTATATGTTGTAGTTAGAAATACAGGTTTGTTCGCTTCTTTTACAGCACCATAGAGTCCGAAGTTTCCCAGATTTACAGCGCTAATTATAATATCTGCACCCTGGGACATTAATCCTTCAGCTGCCTGTCTTGCTTTTAGTGGATCATTGAAATCTCCAACAAATATATATTCAAGTGTTGCATCTGAATTCTGGTCTTTTATTGCCTGGTTAATAGCATTTACTTCACCCCTTATGAAGGGAAGTTCCAGACCCCCTATAAAACCAATTTTACCTGTTTCTGTTTTCATTGATGCAAGAGCACCAAGAACATAAAAACCTGTATAGTAATTTCTTTCTATATACCAGATATTTGGACTCAGTGTATCCGGTTTTGCATCTACTTCAATAATGAAGGTCACATCGGGATAATTGGGTGCAACTTTGGCAGCAGCACCATTAAATTGAGCACCATGAACAAAAATAATAGAAAAATCGGCATTGATATATTCTTTTAAAACTCTTTCGGCATCAGGAACAGCAACCTTTTCTGAATAAGCAGATTTAATTCCTTCCGCATTTGCGGCCTCCTGAAGAGCAATATAACCTATAGTATTATAATCAGCATCCTGTATGGAACCTGGAAAAACTGCAGCAATTTTAATTGCCCAGGCATCTGTGCCCTCTTCTGTTTCTCCACCACCGAAGACTGAAAAACTAATAATGAGACTAAATAACAAAACAAAAACTAAAATCTTCTTCATTTTATATCCCCTTAAATAATAATATTCCAGGCTTCGAACCAGCCCAAAGCTAAGGCTATAACAAGGAGTAACAGCTGTCAATGATATTTTGGATATTTTTTAGGATATTGGCATCGGTTCAAATGTGAATCAGTTCACCTTCGTTACTATACCTCGCAATTAGTTTTCCTGATTTATATACCAGGCGTGAAGCTCTTTTCCGGAATGCCTCAGAACAGGTATCTGCATAGATAATATTAAAGTCTGCAGGGAAATCAGCTTTTATTCCATAGTTTTTCAAATTCATTACTTTTGCAGCATTATGTGTAATCATATCGTATACAATTTTTGCCTCAGTTGTAGAATTATACTGGGCCTGATACGCCATAAGAAGCCCGTAATCCAGGGGGTCTCCTGTCCCGTAAATGTGGAAACCATCGCAGATTGTATCCTGAGAAGTGGCAGTATTTACTCCTGCCTCTATCAACTCCCTGACTCTTGTAATGCCCCTTGTCCTTGGCTCGGAATCTATTCCCATTATTGCAAGTACCTGGGGATTAACACAAACATTGAAACCTGCAAGTTTAAGCAATTCAATTACTTTCCCGGCATGGACATCATTTTGATATGCCAGGGAAGTACAATGTCCACCTGTAACTCTCCCCTGATAACCAAGCTCTATAGTTCTAAAAGCTGTATATTCCAGGGCCTGTGCATATGGATCCTTCGTTTGGTCCATATGCATATCAATATCAGCATCATATTTCTGCGCAATTTTAAAAACCAGATCTACATGCTCTTTTGCTTTTTCTACTATCCATTCTGCCGCCGGCATCCCGCCGACAACATCCGCTCCCATGTCCATGGCCTGATACATAAGCTTTTCTGTCCCGCTGTCCCGGAAAATACCTTCCTGGGGGAAGGCCACTAACTGAACATCTGCTATCTCTTTTGTATCCTCCTTTGCCAGCAGACATCCCTCCAGAGCAGTTAATCCGCATATAGTATCGATATCTACATTTGCACGAATTTTGGTTACCCCGAATTTCACCGAATCCCGAATTGCCCTTACTGCCCTGGCTCTGACTCCCTCAGGGGTATAGTTTTTCTTAAAATCATGCATAATTTTTATTGATTCTTCCAGGGTGCCCTCTTCACTTGATCTGCCATTCAGAGCGGTATAAGCTTTGTCAATATGAAGATGCGGATCAACAAAGGTGGGAGTAACAAGATTTCCCTGTGCATCAATAATTTCGTCTGCATCAGAATTAATATTTTCTTCTATCTTTGCATATTTCCCGTCTATAATAAAAATATCAAGTTGTTTTTTATACTCTCTCAGTTGTGCATTTTTAATTAATAATGTCATATCTACTCCGATTAATATTTACTAAAACATGTATAACACATCTTACGTTACTCTTAGTGAAAAATCCACATTATACTTTACTTAAAACAATAATCTGTACTGTTCAACAAATTTCGCCAATTTTATCGACCAGAGTCTTATATTTATGATAAGATCGAAAAATGTTTGACCAGAGTGATAAAATTTACCAGGTTTCGGACCTTACATCTCTAATTAAAGAGATTCTGGAATCCTCATTCATAACATTGACAGTTGAGGGAGAACTC
>DAOWMA010000180.1 GCA_030643345.1 Spirochaetaceae bacterium | reverse complement strand
TCGGGGCCATAAAAACATTCCCTTAAATATGTAATTGTTCTGAATCGTTCTTCCGTTGTTGCTTGTGACCAGTCATTACGATCCAACTGCTCAAGTTCCCTCTGGTTTGAGATGATAATTTTACTGCGATCCATTCGGTTAACCATGCCGATATTATACCATAGAAAACTTAAACAAAAAAGGCTGATTTACTGTCAAAAATGTAGATGTCCAGGCGTAGATTTAACTATTAATTTTCCCATTGACAATCTGATCACACTGATTTAGCCTGTTACCCATGTATATTGTTATTCTTGGGGCCGGCAGGGTTGGTTATATGCTTGCCAGTCAGCTAATTGATGAAGGTAAAGATGTCGCTTTAATAGAATTAAACTCTGATAGGGCAAAAAATTCTTCAAATAATCTGGATTGTCTTGTTCTGAATGCATCGGGTACAAACCTTAAAACTCTGAAAAAAGCCGGAATACAGAAGGCTGATGTATTTGTAAGCGTTACTAAATCGGATGAAATTAATATGATTGCCTGCGGTCTTGTATCTACCGAATTTTCAAAACCTATTACCATTGCCAGGGTACGGAATATGGACTATGCGGATACCAAACTGATTGATAGCAGTATTCTTGGTATCGATTATCTTATTAACCCTGATAAAGAAGTTTCCGGAGCAATTATCAGAGCTCTGGAACATGGTGCCAGAAGTGATATTATGAAGTTTGAGAATGGCAGGATAGAGATGAGGGACATTCCTCTTGGCAGGGACTCTGTATTTATCAATAGACCATTAAAAACTGTTAGAAAGGAAGTTAATCTCGATTTTTTGATTTCTGTGGTTATAAGAGATAATTACTCCATTATACCGGATGGAGAAACCATTTTACGTGAAAATGACAGAGTCTATATTCTCTCTACAGAAGAAATATTTGAAGAAATTTATGCCCTTGAAAACCTTGGAGGGCAGGAAATAATCAAAATTCTTCTCATTGGCGGCGGCGATGTAGGAATGAATATTGCTGAGGTTATACTGGAAAATCAGGAAGTTGTTCCCAATATCCTTGGGCGGTTGAAAAATATACTCCTTAATAAAAAAAGGAAAAAACTGCATATAATTGATAAGAATTATAACAGGACTAAAATATTATCGGAACGTTTTCCCCAGGCGCTGGTTACATGTCAGAACATTATGGATGAGGGTGTGCTTGAAGATGAAGAATTGCTTAAAAACGACCTGATTATATCTGCTACAGGAAATCATGAACTTAATATAATAGCCGGCAGCTATGCAAAATCACTTGGTATTAAAAAAGCAATTTCCCTGGTTATGAAGGACAGTTATCGCCATATGGCGCATAATCTTAATCTTGATGTTGCAATAAGCAGAAATACCACAATTGTAAATTCCATTCTTAAGATAATACGCAGGGGAAATATAAAAAATGTATATGCAATATCCGGTGGTAAACTTGAGGTCCTTGAATTCTCAATATCTGTTAATTCAACATTGATAGGAAAACAGCTTGCAGATATTAAACTGCCTAAAAACACATTGATAATACTAATTTCCAGAGGTGAAGATACTATTATTCCCTATGGATCGTTAGTCGTGGAAGCTAATGATTATATTGCCATAATTACAGAAAGGGAGTCGATTAAAAAACTGGAAGGACTTCTTGTAGAGTGAAAATTAAAACAGTTCTACATGTTCTTTCAGTACTTATGCTGATTATTTCTTTGTTTGTAATTGTATCTATTGTAGTTGCACTCTATTACCATGAAATGTCATCGGTTTTTGCTTTTCTCAAAACTCTTGCAATTATAATTCCTCTAAATATGATAATATATTTTATTACAAAAACTTCTAAAAACCATGTTATAGGGACAAGAGAAGGTTTTTTTCTAGTCTCTTCCAGTTGGATTGCCGCTTCCCTGGCAGGTTCTCTGCCTTTTGTCTTTTCCGGCGCAATCCCCTCGTATACAGATGCCTTCTTTGAAACTATGTCCGGGTTTACAACTACAGGGGCCTCTATTTTGACTGATATAGAAGGGTTGTCCCATGGAATGTTATTCTGGCGGTCTATGACTCATTGGCTTGGAGGTATGGGTATTGTTGTGCTTACTGTAGCACTACTTCCTTTGCTTGGTATCGGGGGTACACAGCTGCTCCGGGCTGAGGCACCCGGACCATCCCTGGATAAAATGACACCAAAGATAACACAAACAGCAAAGATACTATGGCTCATCTACGTAGGATTTACCTTTGTAGAGATAACTCTTCTTATGTTTGGAGGAATGACTTTATTTGACGCTTCTACTCACACTTTCGGGACCATGGCAACAGGAGGATTTTCCACCAGGGGAGGAAGTGTTGGCGCTTTCGACTCTGCATTTATCCATATCGTAATAACTGTTTTTATGATAATAGCAGGGATGAATTTTAATCTCTACTATAAAATTATTTCCGGCAATTTCAAAGGGTTTTTTAGAGATACGGAAATGAGAGTATATATTTCGATTTTTGTTGTAACTACACTGTTAATAAGCATTAACCTTCTTGGTACATACGGTAGTTTCAGTAAAAGTTTACAGTATGCCGGATTTCAAACAGCGTCAATTTTAACAACCACCGGATTTGCAACTGCCGATTTTGCCGGGTGGCCGTCTTTTGCAAAAAATGCACTTTTTTTTACTATGTTTGTAGGTGGTTGTTCAGGATCTACTGGTGGAGGAATAAAGGTTGTAAGGATAGTAACACTTGTTAAGCTGGCAGTTCATGAGATGAAACAGATGGTTTATCCAAGTGGTGTTTTCAGATTAAGAATGAACGGAATTGTTTTGAAAAAGGAAATTGTCTATCCTATTGCAGGATTTTTCTTTCTTTATTTGTTCCTTTTGCTTATTGTTACCTTAAGCGTTGCTTCCGGAGGGTATGGTATTTTAACCTCTTTCTCCACAGCACTGGCTACTTTAGGTAATATTGGGCCTGGTTTTGGTAAGATAGGGCCTGCTTTAAATTATTCTTTCTATCCTGTCTATATTAAATGGATTCTTAGTGCAGCAATGATGCTCGGCAGGCTTGAGATCTATACAGTTCTTATTTTAATCACACCAAAATTCTGGAGACCCTAGTAATAAATGATACTCCTGGTCTCAGGAGTTAAGCAGGTTATAATACCTGGCAATTTCATCATGTAATTCGTCAATAGACACGTATCTTGCTTTTCGAATAGTTTCCTTTCCCTGGACAAAAACGAGAATGCCGGGAATGGTAAAGATTGAAAATTTACCTGCGGCTTCCGGTAGTTTGTCAAGATCAACATATCTTGTTTCCATTCCTGAAAATTCTTTGATCATCTCCTCAACTTTAGGGATAAGGGCCACACAAACTCCGCAGTCAGGTCTGGAAAGGTAAAGCATTCTTATATCACCGGATGTTGTAAAGTTATCTATTTCACTAAGTAATTTTATATCTTGCATAAGATTTTATTTACTATTTAAAGAATGTTGTCAAGCTGACTAATTGTTTTTAATTAATTTATTGCTTGCAAATGTCAATAAAAAATAATAGCATAAATTTATGACAAATAAAAATATTCTTGGCGGAGTCGAAAATAAGATTATATCAATGGATGATAAAGTCGATAACATCTCTTCCTATATTGCTGAATACAGGAACATAACTGATTCTTCTGAGGTTGCAGATGTTGTTCCGGTACTTCTTGATCTGGGAGAATCTCTTTTCGACGGTATGTTCCAGAGTATTATCCGGAATTTCAATTCAAATCTTGAAAGTTCAACTGAAGAAGCTGATAGCTTTAATCTTATTCTTGAGAATACCTCTGATGTTGTTATAGAATTGGATGTGAACAATAAAATCCTTAAAATTAATCCTGCATGTCAGGCCATATTTGAATATAGAGAAGCTGAACTTGTAGGAAAGAGTATCTATAAGATTATAAGTGAAGCTTACCATGAAAGTTTTAAAAAAGGATGGGAAGGTTCAAAGCCCTATGATTATGAAAATCATAAAATTGAAGCAGAAGACATACATGTGTTCCGGGGAATGACAAAATATGGAAATATAAAGTCTTTTGAATCCTTTACAACATCAATAACGCGGGATTCCAATCCGTTGAAACTGATGATAATAAGAGACCTTACATATAATCAGAGTCTGATAGATGAGCTTAAAGAGAGTAAAAATAATTATGATGCTCTATCTGAAACACTATCTGAAGTTATTATACGTATAAATGAAAATTTCAAAATTATCTATGCAAATTATGCTGTTAAGCAGGTGTTTGGATATGACAGAGAGGAATTGCTGAATCTGGATTTTGAAATTCTTTTCCCATCATCGGAATTCATCAGATATGAGAATGATTTTAGGAAATATTTTTATGTGGATTTCGTAGATCGAAATGAGATGGGCCTTAAGAAGGTAATAGAAATTCTTGGAAAAAACAAAAACAGGGGTATTTCACCAATGGAGATGTCTTTTGGTAATGCCAAGGATATCAGTGAAAGAACACTTACCTGTATTATAAGAGATATTACAAACAGGAAAAATATTGAAAGAAAACTCAGACATCTTGCTTTCCATGACAATCTTACCAGTCTGGGTAACCGTGAGCTGTTTGATTCGGAAATGAAAGTGTTTTTTAATGATATGGAAAAGAATCCGGATATTAATGGTGCTTTATTTTTTCTGGATCTGGATGGATTTAAGCAGATAAACGATACTTTTGGTCATCAGTCCGGAGATGAGTTGTTAATTCAAACTGCAAAGAGACTTCGAAGAAGTTTGCGTGATAGTGATGCTGTGTACAGGTTTGGCGGCGATGAATTTGTAATACTAATACGAAATATCAGGAAGAAAACTGAGGCTGCCACGGTTGCAGGTAATGTTCTGAATGAAATCAGGAGACCATACACTCTTGTATCTTCCCCTAACAGTTCCAGTGTAAATATCGGAGTAAGTATAGGAATATCTTTAATACCTGAAAACGGTGAAGACATTGAAACTGTTACTAAAAACGCAGATCTTGCTATGTACAAAGCCAAAGATACCGGTAGAAACAGATATGTTTTTTTTAGTGGAGAATTGGATATCTCTGCTCATGAAAGATGGGACATGGAACAGGGAATGAAGCTTGCGATTACTAAGAATGAAATAGATATGTATTATCAGCCGATAGTTGATGAAAATGGCTCTGTAAAGGGTTTTGAGGCACTTATTCGCTGGTTTCATCCTATCAGAGGGTATATTCCTCCTGACAAATATATTCCTATTGCCGAAGAGACCGGTTTTATTATTCCTATGGGTAACTGGATTATGGAGACTTCCTGCAGAGGG
>DAOWMA010000060.1 GCA_030643345.1 Spirochaetaceae bacterium | reverse complement strand
TCCTAAAGAACAAGGCCAAGGCCAGGATTATCTGGAACAATCTGAAGGGGAAAAAATCGGTTGATATTATTGACTATGATGAAAAGGAAAAAGTCTACTATGTAGCGAAACCAATCGGTGTCGTTGGTCTGGTTACTCCCTGTACAAATCCCATAGTAACACCCATGTGTAATTTGATGTTTGCCCTGAAGGGAAGAAATGCCGCTGTTATAGCACCCCATCCGCGAGCAAAGAAATGCGGCACTTACACAATCAATCTTATGAAAAAAGAACTGGCAAAACTTGGACTTGATGAAAATATTATCCAGATTATCGAAGAGCCTTCCCTTGAGCTGACTAATGAGCTCATGCGCCAGGTTGATACGATTATTGCTACCGGAGGAATGGGAATGGTGAAAGCTGCTTATTCGAGTGGGAAACCCTCTCTCGGAGTGGGACAGGGTAATGTTCAGGTTATAATAGACCGGGATGCTGATGTCGAAGATGCAGTAAAGAAAATAATTATTGGAAGGGCTTTCGATAATGGTATTATCTGTTCAGGGGAACAGACTGTTATTGCGCCCAGTGAGATGTATGATAGTATAATTAAAGTTTTTGTAGAAAATAACTGTTACTATCTGGATGATCAGGAAGTGATAGAGAAGATCCGTATGGTAATGTACCCGAACGGAGGCGCAATTAGCAGAGATGTGGTAGGACAGTCTCCTTTTGTCGTTGCAGGAATGGCAGGAGTTGAAATTCCGGAGGATACCAAAGTTCTTCTTCTGCGGGCAAAAGGTGTTGGAAAAGAAGATGTGCTCTGTAAGGAAAAAATGTGTCCGATTATGGCAACTTTTTCATTTGATACCTTCGAAGAAGGGGTTGAGATCGCAAAAACAAACCTTGAGTATGAGGGGATGGGACATTCAGCTGCAATCCATACGAATAATAAGGATCATATCGAGCATGCCGGAGTAAAGCTCAATGTAAGCCGCATAATTGTGAATCAGACAGCTTCCACAGGTGTTGGTGGAAGTTTCTTTAATGGGTTTGCTCCCTCAACAACTCTTGGCTGTGGTACATGGGGAAACAACAGTATTTCGGAAAACGTTGATTACAAACATCTGTTAAATATTTCAAGAATAGGTCTTCTAAACCTTGATGCTGTTCAGCCCTCGGATGAAGAAATCTGGGCAGATGTATAAAACTGTTTCCTTTTTTTTGTGTTTGTTTTAGGTAAAATTAATAAATCTAGTAGGGAAGGGTTTTAAACCCTTCTCTACTAGATTATGGTCTCGTTAATCCACATGGATGGATCAGGTTTTCCCCCTGTAATCAGGAAATCTTTCAATTCTACGGTTTTTGTGTCTGCGGATACATCGTATTCATCTATAAGCTGTCTGTTTAGATTATTCAGAATCCGGGGTATATTACTACGACTGCCCATTAAAGCACTTGTTATCATTAGTAATCTTGTACCTGCTTCGCATAGGGGATCCTTATTGATAAATATCTTTAATGTTTCAAGGGCCTGAAGATAGTCCCCTGTATTAAGATAGAGTTTAGATAGTTTAAAGAGTGATAATATGTATTTCTGTTTTAAATGTTCTCTCTCATCACGGATAAAATCGGAATAGATGTCACTTTCAAGAAAGTCACCTTTGTATATATCCAATCCTTTATTGTACATTTCTGCCGCTATGCCAGGTTCATTCTGTTTTTCTGCTGCATCTGCGAGATTTAAAAATTTAAGAAATCTGTCAACATCTGTAATTATTGTACCTGCTTTAAAACCAATAGTATAAGAATCTGCCAGTAATATATCTTTTTCTTTTCCTAATAAATTGCGCAGTCGGTAGATAAGAGTGTTAAGATTATCCCTGGAACTTTTACTTGAATATTTGGGCCAGAATGGTTCATATATCATCTCTTTGAATATACCGTTTTTCCGGTATATTATAAGGAGTTTTAGAAGATCCATAACTCTCTTCTGATTTACCATTCTTGATGATGGAATTTCTTTTCCCTTAATATATAAACTGAAGGTACCAAGGGTTTTTATTTCCAGTATGTACTCTTTCTCTCTAAAACTACTGGTTATTATTCTCGATTTTAATCTTGGGAAATCTGCAAAATATTTAAATTTTGAAATTTCTGCAATTTTATCAAGAATTTCCGGATTGCATATATCAAAATTACGATATCCCTTTTCTGCAACTATTATGTCCATTTTATCAAACTGTCGTGCAGCAGCAGCATTTTTATTTTGAAGATGCAGCAGAAGTCCTTTTAAAGCATGTATAGTTGCTAAAGGGTATGGATCATATTCTTCTGATAGATCGGTTTCAATTTTATTGAGAAGCTTTTCTGCTATTGTAAAATGCTTAAGAAAAATATTTACCTCGATAAGCTGGATATAGCTGTAAGGAAAATCAATTAATAAAAGTTGTTTGTCTTCGTCAGACATCAATCTTTTAGAGTAATAATCCGCTCTTCTTCGGTTTTTCTGTCTGTAGGCATTCAGCATAGGGAGAAGGTATGATCTGAAATATTTAAGATATGGATTTTCGTACTCCCCATCAGTCATTGAGTCTTCTATTAAAGATTCGGCAGATTCATATTTATCAAGATAAAGATGAAACAGTATTAAATTTTGTTCAAGGAAGGGACGGAATGCAAAATCCCGACTTGCTTGTGTTAAAGCCTCATGAACATTTTGAATTGCTTTATAGATGTCGCCAAGGTAGAAAAAGGTATCGCCAAGATAAAAACTTATCAGGGAATTATAGGAATTATCCATGTAATCGTTATTGAAGATTTTCTTTGTTTTAACTAATAGAGTGTTTGCAGACTCAAATTCTTCTCTCTGTATATATTTTCTGGCAAGAACAAGCCTGGAGCACAGAAATGCTTCCTGGTTATTAAATCGTCTGGATGTCTCTTCTGCCAGCATTACTTTTTCAAAATCTGTATCATCTATGGAAGTTTCCCAATCATGTCCTATAGGTATCAGAGCCTGGAGAATTTCTTTTCTGTGTTCTGACAGTTTATTCCCGGAAGTAATAAGAAAATCCTCTGCTTCTTTGGCTGTAGTGGTGATAAGATCATTTCTGTCCTGATAGAAGAAGTAGTTGGCAAGAAGAACTGAATAAATCCTTGCCTGTCTGTCGTAATCCTTAGTTTTTTCAAAGTATATAAGAAGTTTTGGAAATTTCTTACGGGTAAAAAATGGATTCTTTAGATTTTCTGCAATTACTCTGTAATAATCAAGGAGTATATCATCTTCAAACATTTTTAAGGGGAATGTATCCAGAATCCTTTCGATTCTCATATCTTTTGACTGATCCAGTAACTTTTCAGCGTAAACAATAAATATGCTTCTGGCTTCTTCTGTGTTGTTTAATCTTATTAGATTGGAAATTGCCTTCTCGTAATCTTTTGTTTCTTTGTAGAATTCAGCTCCTATTCTTAGTATATTAGTAATTACATCATGGGCTAGATTTTCTGCATGGGTTTGCAATACATTCCGAAAGATAGGATGAAATACATAACCTTCTTTTTCACCGTCAAGCAGACTTATAAAATATCCGTTGTTTTCAAAGTCGATGAGAATCTTCTTACTATCTTTACCCAGTATTCTTTCTGCCAGCTCAGGCGTTATTATTTCAAAAAAACTGAGTTTAAAAAGCTGTGTTTGAACTTCCATGGAGCACTCTGAGATTATTTGTTCTTCGAAAAACTCTACGGCTTCAGGTAGAAAGGAGTTCTCAAGAAGTTTTTTAATAATTTTCTGCTGCTCATTCTTATCTTCAATATAACTCAACTTTTCAAAGAGGAAGATATAACCTGTTGTCCAACCGTCTATTATACTGCATATTTTACGCATTACTGCAGGGGCAATATTGAGTTTGTAGATTTCAGAAAGAAGTCTATGAGCATCCTCTTCAATAAAGGTGAGATCCCTGTCAGAAAGATAGAACATTTCCTTCTGACTTCGGATTTTTGAAAATGAGAGTTTGGGATATTCTCTTGATAATATTATTAAATGTACTTCGGAGGATAAATTATCAATTAGCTGATTTATAATGCTGCATGATTTTGATGATTGATTGATGTTTTGGAAATTTTCAAGAATAAGATAAATTGGTTTTTCGGAAATATTAGTAATTTTACTAAATATACTCCTTTGTGATGGAGTAGAATTATCCGAATTCCCTGTATGCATACCTTCAGGAAGAAGGACATTGACTGCAGCATCAAGTTTATCCAGTAGTTTCAAAGGATCAGAATCATCTTTAGTTAAATTGATCCATTTGCTTTTTTTGTTTATCTTTCGGATAAAATCAGAAGCTATGATAGATTTACCCTGCCCTGCTTTTGCATGGATAAGAAAAAGCTTTCGTGTAGAATGCTCTTTCAGCAAACTTATAAGTCTCTCTCGGTGAAGTACATTATGAAACTTCGGATTGCTGAAATCACTGTGTTTAAAGTTGTCTGCATTATTGTTGGAAATCATTAGCTTAGGATACGGCATATTTTTTTATAGGTCAATTACTCATAAATAGGGAATTAGAAGAAATCCATTATCCGGTAAAAAGATTGATAACACCAAAATGTTATTGTCAGATTAGAGATAAGATATTTTATAACTATATTTTATTAAAGATAACAGGTCAGGTTATATTTTTGATGTATGTTTTATAATTATATAACCAGAGAAAAAAATAACTTATGAGGATAAAAAAATGAATGAACATGATGATGCTATTGCCTATGCAGATAAATGGATTAATATTATTAAATCGCCGTCGATCGATGAACAGACTGCGAAAACTGTAGCGAAAGAGACGGTTGATAACTTTGTAAACCACTTCAACAAAGGATGGGTGGAATACAAAAAATCGGTAACCGAAAGTGGTGAATATGCCGGTACTGAGTGGTCTGGTGATGGAGCTGTTTTTCAGGATGTATTTGGAGATAAGTATCTTGATTTTCTAGGTGGATATGGGGCTCTTAATCTTGGATGGTCTCACCCCGAAGTTGTAGAGGCTGTTAGGGCACAGGCAGGGAAATCCGGGATACCAACACAGGAGCTTATGGATCCATTAAGAGGTGTGCTTGCAAATCTACTTTCAAAAATTGCTCCTGGTAATATTGATCATTCTTTTTTCGTTGCCAGTGGGACTGAAACTGTCGAGGGTGCGCTAAAGATAGCAAAACTTTATACAGGGAAAACCACTTTCATTTCGACAGTTAAGGGATTTCATGGTAAAACCCAGGGGTCTTTAAGTGTTATGGGTAAAAAAGATTATCGGTCCCCTCTTATGCCCTATGGCTCACAAAATTTTTTCATACCTTACGGAGATGCAGATGCACTGGATAAGCAGCTTGAAATCTGCGAGGCTGTTGGTATTGGTGTTGCCGGATTTATTGCTGAACCGATTCAGGGAGAGGCTGGCGCAAGAGTTCCATCTGATGATTACTGGCCAAAGGTCCGGGAGATATGTACCCGTCATGGAATTCTTCTAATCGCAGATGAGGTCCAGACCGGGCTTGGTCGGACCGGAAAGCTCTGGGGATGGATCACTGGGGTGTTGTTCCCGATATTATGTGCGTTGCAAAATCACTTGGAGGTGGTGTGATGCCCATTGGCGCATTTATGGGGAATGGAAAAATTTGGAGTGCTTTTGAAGATCCGAACCCCTTCATTCACACTACTACTACAGGAGGGAACCCGATGTCCTGCGCGGCTGCAATTACTACTTTGAAGGTTACTCTCCGTGATCGTCTATGGGAGAGAGCAGCCGAGCTTGGCGAGTATTTTATAGGCGAATTGGAAAAGATAGCTGCTGAGTACCCAGGTATTTACAAAGGTATAACCGGAAAGGGGCTCCTGATAGGTCAGCATTTTAAGGATTCAGATATAGGATATAAGGTAGCAGCGGGACTGTTTCATCGCAAGGTCTTAGTTGCGGGTACGCTGATTAGTGCCAATACAATCCGTTTTGAACCACCTTTAATTGTAACAAAAGACCAAATCGATGAGGTCCTAAACCGTTTACAGGATACTTTGAAAGAAGTAATTAAATAAGAATAAGTTTATAAGTAATTGTCGTAGTTCAATTAGAGCTATGACAATTCATTGCATATAAATAAATGGTCAATCGTAGTTAAAGAGAATTAAAGACTATAAATGGAGAAATATTATGAAATTACCCAGTTCAACTGCAACAGATCTTAATAAAAAAGGTATGAAACACTTGGTTTCTACTCAGGATTTGAGTAAAAAAGAACTTGAAGAGATGATGGAATTGATGGCAATGCTTAAAAAAGCCAGAAGAGATGATTCTGTTCCCCATCTTTTCAAAGACAAATCAGTCGCAATGATTTTTGAAGCTGGTTCTACAAGAACAAGGGTTTCTTTTGAAACAGCTGCAACCCTTCTTGGAGGTCACGCACTATTCCTTTCTCCCCGGGACATTCATCTGGGAGGCAAAGAATCTATTGATGATACTGCAAGAGTTTTGTCACGTATGTGTGATATTATTATGGCAAGAACCAATGGTCCGGAAACTATTGATGCCCTTATAAAAATGTCAACAGTTCCGGTTATCAATGCTCTTGATACCAGGTATCATCCAACTCAGATTTTGGCAGATTTTCTGACAATTAAAGAACATATGCCCGAGGGCAAAAAATTTGAAGATATGACAATGGCTTTCATGGGTGATGCTACTGATGTATGCCGTTCTCTGATGCTGTCCTGCACCAGGTTTGGAATGAGTTTTAAACAGATCGGACCAAAAAAATACCACATGGAAGAAGAATGGGTGAAAATTGCAGAGGAAAATTGTCTGGAAAGTGGGGCCACTCTGGAAATAACAGATGATGTATCCAGAGTATCTGAGTGTGATATTATCTATGGAGACAGCTTCTACTGGTCAACACAGCTTGATGAAAAAGAAGAACGCCTGGCGGCATTTATGCCCGATTATGTAATCACCACAGAACTGATGAAAAAAGCCAGATCAGGAGCTCTTCTCCTACACTGTCTTCCTGCCAATGATAAGGAGGAAGTGACCAGAGATGCCCTGGAAAGTGATTATAGTGTTGCTTTTGATGAGGCAGAAAACAGACTGACTGCTCAGATGGCTATTTTGGTATACTTTACCAATCCTTATAGGATCACTCCAACACAGGAAACCCTTGACTACCACAAAAACAGGATTGAGGATTTTTTAAAGAGTATATAATCAGTGCAGTTACAATATACCTTTTCAATATGCGTGCATAGTGATTCCCAGCTTCGGGAATCCTATGCAAGTTTTAATTTATGTTCCATTGTCTCCGCATTGATTTTATTGGTTTGTTTTTAGTACTTACACTTTCTACCAGACAAAGGTATTTTTTTGTTCTTTAAGTTGGTTTCCCAAATCCGTCATTAACAAGAGTAGAACTCTGGCATTGCTGTCCTGAAGACTGCAAAAAATAATTATTTTTTATTGACAAATGGAAATACACAATTTATAGTTAGTACGAACGGACAAACAAACAAAAAGGAGAGATAGGAAAATAAATGAAAAAAATGCCACCTCTTTCTGAAGAGAAAGTAAAAAAATATAATATAATCGGAAATATATAAGTTAAAACGAACTTAATTAAATTTGGAGGAAAATATGCATAGTTTAACTGGAAAAGATTTCATGGCGATCAATGACTTTACCCGGGAAGAGCTTCTGCTCATAATGGAGACTACCAGGGAACTGAAGCTGGAAGCCAAGAGGGGGATCTATCAGCCCATCCTGAAAGGAAAGAGCCTGGGACTGATTTTCGATCAGCCTTCCACGAGAACACGGATTTCATTCGAACTCGGTTTTCAGCAATTAGGCGGTTACTCCCTTTACCTAAAGCCGGGAGAACTTCATCTGGGAAAAAAGGAATCGATCAAGGATACGGCTCGGGTATTAAGCCGGTATCTTGATGGGATTATGATTCGGTGGAACAATTTTGAGGAAATGAAGGAACTGGCGGAATACGCCGATATACCGGTTATCAATGCCATGTCTGATGTTAACCATCCCTGCCAGGCACTGGCAGATGTATATACCATTATTGAACGGTTCGGAAACGTAGAGGGATTAAATGTTTCCTTTTTCGGTGACCGGAGTCATCCCACTCTTTCATTGGCAATGTTCTGTTCCAAACTGGGGATCAACTACACTCACTGTGCCCCTAAGAAATACCAGATCGAAAAAAAGTGGACCGACCAGTACGAAGAAAACTGTAAAAAATTCGGCGGGTCGTTCAGGCAGACAGAGGATATCGACGAAGGTACTAAAAACGCTCATGTTGTCTATTCGGATGTATGGTGGTGGTTAGGCCAGGAAGGGGAAGTTAATGAGCGTGCGAAAGCATTCGCCCCCTATCAGGTGACCAATCAGCTTCTCGATAAATGTGACAAAGATGTTATTTTTATGCACTGTCTTCCTGCGACCAGGGGAGTCGAAGTTACCGATGCGGTAATGGACGGTCCCAGGGCAGCAATTTATGACGAGGCGGAAAACCGTATGCATACCGAAAAAGCAGTGCTATCTCTGATCATGAGCTAAAGGTTATAACCATGAGAGAAAATCTTGTAGTCATTGCCCTCGGCGGGAATGCAATAAAACAAGCTGCCCAGGCCGGAACGACGGAAGAACAGTTTGAAAACGTGGATAAAACCGCGTACCAGATCTGCTCGATCATCAATGCCGGATATACCGTTGTTCTGACTCATGGAAACGGCCCCCAGGCGGGAGCCCTTCTTATCCAGCAGGATGAAGGAAAAGACAAAGTGCCACCTCAAACCCTTGCGGTGTGCGGGGCCATGACCCAGGGGCAGCTCGGTTGGATGATGCAGAACCGGATCGGGTTCCATTTGAAGAAGGAAACACCCTACAAAGTACCAGTGTGCACGGTGGTCACCCAGGTTGTGGTGGATGCGAATGATCCCGATTTTAGAGATCCTTCGAAACCGGTAGGTCCCTTCTACACGAAAGATGA
>DAOWMA010000344.1 GCA_030643345.1 Spirochaetaceae bacterium | reverse complement strand
TTTATAACCTCCGTTACCCATTAATACATATGCAAGCAGAGCTCCAAGGGCCAGTATTGTAACTCCTGAAGCCCCTGTGAAAGTTGTAAAAAAAGCACAGACAAGAACTGCTGAAACTGCCAATCCGCCAGGGACCCAGCCGAACAGTGCCTGAAACAAACCTATTAATCGTTCGCCTGCCCTACTTTCGGAGAGTATATATCCAGTAAGAGTAAACATTGGAATAGCTGCAATAGAATGCCCTGTCAGCATAGAGTATGCTTCATTGGGGATTAGTTCAAGAACACCCCCTACCCCGGCAAAGAGGAGATAGGCAGCACCTCCCAGTACCACAAACAAAGGTAATCCGAAGAACATTGATAAGATTAGAATAACAAGCAGTGGTTTTATTATAATTACTGCAAAAATAAAATAGTACTCATTCAAAGTGTCCATAACCAGTGGAACTTCAGACAGTAATGAATATGCAATGTTAACTATTGAGGGAAAAGCCAGTATTATTCCGAATAAAAACCCACTCCTTATTATCCATCTTTCTGTTTTTGTCAGCTTTTTATGTGTGGAGAATCTAAATGACATAACAAGATACCCCAATGGGATAATTAATGTTAAGTATCTTACAGGGAAAACACCAATCATCATACTTTCATCAAATGCCATAAGTAACATTGACAAACCACTTATTGCAAAGGCAAATGTAATAGTGGATGATAAAGTACGATTAAATATATTAATAAAAGCAGCAGTTTTTTTACCAAGGATATCCAGACCTGCGGATATTGCCAGATGCTGATTACTCCTGGAGGTTATCATACCTCCGAGAAAGGTAATCCATAAAACCAAATGAGCAGTATATCCAGCTCCATCATGAATACCTGATCTGAAAAAAGTCCGCAGGACTATCTCTACTGCGGGAACTCCAGCCAACAGTAGTAAAACACCGGAAGCAGCAATATTTTCTGTTTTTATAAGATACTTTCTAATCTGCATTATAACCGGAGTATTTTTTATATTCTTCAATATGGTTAATTAATTCGTTAAATATATCTCTGGAAACCATTGTTCCGATTATTCCCTCTTTCGCATAAAGATCATTAAATATCTTCTGCCATTCCTCTGCTGCATCTTTCTCTGCAGAATTTACTGTCAATCCATTTTCAAGCATCACCTGAAGAGCTTTTTCCTCCAATTCCCGGGATTCCGTATCCAGATATCCAAGCTTCTCATTTGCAGCATCGATAAAATCCTGTCGATATTCTTCAGGGACCTTTCTCCATGATCTTTCACTGAAAACAATAGCTCCAAGGAGTGGAGCGATCTGAAAATCAAGCATATTATCAGCAATTGGGAAAACCTGAAAGACTGCCGCAACCAGGGGGGAAAGAATAAGAGCATCGGTACGACCACTCTGAAGACCTGAAAGCCAGTCAATGGAATCTTCAGGGATAACATGGAAACCAAGATCTTTTAAAATTTTTATAAGAACTGATTCTCCTGTTGTAAAACTGAGTTTCTGCCGTTCAAGATCTATCGGATAGTAAACAGGGTCTCGTGAAAAAATATTCATCCATCCGGCTTTAGTCCAGCTGATCAGCTCAAAACCTTTATCTGACATTATTCCCCTGTATGTATCATGCATCTTATCCATCACATAATTAAGTTCATCTTCGTCCCCGATAATAAAGGGCAGGCTTAGAGTAAAAAGATCTGATGAGATTTTATTAAGACCCATTGTGGATACGACCATACCATCCAGTGCACCTACCTTGATTTTCCGGAGTGTATCATCCTCATTTCCGGTTATACCGCCAGGATAAATTTTCACTTGTACGGTTCCGTCGGAAATTCTTTTCCATTCAGCAGCAATTTCATTAAGAGTTTTATCCCAGGGTGAATTCCTTGGCGCCACACTGCCCACTTTGAGGGTCAGAGAAAAAATCGTAGTTACAGAGAAGATCAGTAATAACATAACAAACAGATTCTTTCTGATTTGCATAAATTCTCCTTAGGACATCATAATATAAAAAAATAGTCCTCTATATGGTCAATAAGCCAATGGGCCTTTCTCTGATTTATTATATTCATAAGTCTGTTTTCAGGATTTTGATTAACATCAACCTCAATTGCTTTTTGGAGTATTGACTTAAAACCATCTGCATCCTGATTTTTTATAAAAATTGAGGATGCAAGAACATAGGGAGCTGCATTCATACCTTTGGACAGTTTCACCGATAAATCAAGATGAAACATTACCTGATCGTCGACAGACTGTGTTAGAGAAAATCCATGAGCATCATAGTAGTTTCCCAGAGACCGGATTATAGAATAGTTACTTTCTTCATCAGTTGTACGATATATCAAACTAACCGGCAGGTTTGCAAACACGGCAACAAACAGATCATGAAGTGCTCCCTGGTTATAATCTCCATCCAACTCCAGAGCTTTTACACCAAGGGCAACAGCTTCAGGAACACATAACATAAGACCGGGATTGAAACTATCCACTGAAAACTCGCCCATTATGGCAGCAGCCTTCCAGTAAAGAAATGGAACTGCATCAACTTTTAGATTTGCCATAGCTGCCTGCCAGTTTCCTTCACTAAAATAAGAATCAAATCCAGGATACAGAAGCTCAAGTCCCCGGGAAGCATAAACGCCGCCTCTGCGATACATTGCAGCTGCCCTTTTCAAAAGCTTCTCTTTCTCATCTATCTGTTCATACTCCAGAAGTTCTGCCGGTGACTGAAGGAACCCGTTTGCATAGGAAATAAATCCACCTGCAGTTGCTTCAATTAAACTAATATTTTTGGGATCGGATTGGAGAAGGCTTTCAAATACTTTTAGTGTAAAGGGCAGTGCATCAGCAATAAATTCAGGATCATCATCTGATGTAAAAACTGAACCACTTCCACTGCCGGTAAGTGCATCGGCTACAATTCTCGTTGCAAATCTGTTTATGGAACAGGAAGAGAAAGTTGTAACAGTTATTACTAATAGTAAATAGTATAGACTTTTCATATCGCTTTATATCCAATATACATGTTTATCGCCATAATACAATACAATTTCGGAAATATCCCTATCAACCTTCCCTAGCTTTTTGCGCTGTGTTACATTTTGAATTTTATAAGTAGCTCTTCTCTAATGTAGGGCTACTACCTGGCGCAAAATAGCCAGGC
>DAOWMA010000126.1 GCA_030643345.1 Spirochaetaceae bacterium | reverse complement strand
TTTGGTGCACGAACTGCAAGATCGATAAAAGGGATATTAATTCCATTGTCAATTTGTGTATTTACTGCTTCTATGGTCCTCTGTTCCAGACCTTCTTCGTAATTAGTCTCTTCCTGACCAAACACGGATAGTACCTGCCCTGTCAGCAGGATTACAATGATGCTAAATAGTACAATAGTTCTTTTCATCTCCCCTCCCAAGGATATAAAACTACATTTTCCTCAATCTTTCCCTCTGCTTCTGAATAAAACTAATTGGACTGAGACTGGATTGACTTTTTTGAATATGTTCTTTTTTAAAAAGTCCTGTAAATGTATCGGTAAATGTTTTATTATTATCATTCCCGACCGATTTATTCAGTCTGATAGTATCTATCGTTTCTTTATCTGTTATTTCAGAAATCAGCTGGACCGCACTCTCTCCCGATCCAATAAGAAATATCTGGGGCCCAATCTCAATAAGATGAAGCGCTCTTCCGGCTTCAAGATTTTGCGTTGATAGTATTTTGATTGTACTGTCTAAAACAACTTTAGGATTTCCGGCTCTCTTTAGCAGAAAGAAAATCAAATAGATAAAACCTAATACACCGCCCAGAACCAGAAGCATTCTAATAAAATCCCAAACGGAAAAAGTATTTAAAGCAGTACTACGATCTAGAATTTCCTGATTGTCTGCATCCTGAATAGTAAGAGCTGATTCATCAACCTGTTCAGTATCACTTACATTATTTCCCGAATTCTGGGAAAAACCAACGACTGCAGAGACGAAAAATAGTAATATTAGAAATCCGGATACTTTCTTTGTAATCACATCCCCTCCCGATTGTGTGATCCTGTAAGGCTTTATGTTATTTCACTAACTCTGTCCATAGGCGATATAATCTCGGTAACACGTACACCAAAGTTTTCATCAATTACCACAACTTCACCTTTTGCAATAAGTTTATGATTTACCAGTATATCAACAGGCTCACCTGCTAATTTATCCAGCTCGATTATAGTTCCTTCACCCATTCCAAGAATATCTTTTATAAGCCTCTTGGTGCGTCCAAGTTCAACTGTCATCTCCATATAGACATCCATAAGAAGGCCTATATTACCCTGATCACCAGAGGAAAGCTGAGGAGAAAGATTAGGGAACTGAATAGACTGAACATTAGCCTGGTTAAAACCCTGACCACCTGTTCCCATCTGCATTTCAGGCTGAGTCTGAGCGCCGCCCATTCCCATTTGACCACCCATACCCATCATACCGGAACCATTCCCCATACCCGCAGCTGCCATAGGATCTGCTTCAGGAGAACCACCAATATGGGAGACAATTTCACGAACAATATTTATATCAAACAACTCAGTTAAACTGGAAGGACCACTTCCCTCAACCTCTATTGGGAAAGTAGCCTTTAATACATAATCTGAAGCAAAAGAGAGCTCTCCTCCTGACATCACTGCAGTTACTCCCGGAGCATTCATCACCGTTGCTCCAACCAGATCACCTATAGATGTAGCAAAAGATCCTGCAATAGTATTTGCAGCTTCTTCCAAAGCAGAAAGAGCTGCTTCATTTAATTCCACTTCACTCTGCCCCATCATTTTGCCTGCCATTACACTGGCAAAACCTTCAGTAAAAATATAGGAATGGGAACCTTTAATACCCTCAGAATAGTCCATCTTTATTTCTACCAGACTACCATCAATTCCTGAAGCAATATCAGCGCTTTTTACCACTTCCACTGAAGGGGGTTTCAAACTTAATGATTCACCAACCATACCACCCAAATTTGCCTCTTTCGATGATACAGTATCATTAAGAAAACTGGTAAAATCAATCCTGGCCTTTGCAGAAAGACCTGATTCATCCACTGCAGGAGCTTCTTCAAAGTCCATACTACTACCCTGTAATAAAGCATCTATCTCATCCTGAGACAGGGATCCATCACTCATTTCTATTCTCCTTCAGCTGTAAGCTCTTCAAATTCACTTTTGGGGATTTCTTCCAATTTTTCTGTAATCTGAACTGCAAGCTTATTGCCTACAACTCCAGGTCTGCACATAAATTTATCCCTATTGCCAATCTTTAATATCATGGGATCACCAATTCTGACATTTGGCAGGCGGATTACATCACCTATCTGTAATGAAAGAACATCCCTGACAGTAAGATCCATATTCCCAATCTCTGCACTTACGGTAATACCTATCATTGACAGTCGCTCTTTTAAAATATTCAAGTTCTCCGTAGTACCGCCACTTCTTACAGATGAATACATGTACTGGGCAGATAACTTGGAAATAATAGGTTCTATAGTCAGATATGGAATACAAAAATTCATCATCCCTTCAACTTCGCCTACTTTTGTCTCCAGGGTAACAAGAACTACCATTTCTGTAGGAGGAACAATCTGTGCAAACTGAGGATTCGTTTCTATCTGGCCCAGCCTGGGTCTTAGATCTATTACCTGGCTCCAGGCTTCTCTCAGATTGCCCAGAATCCTTACTATTATATTTTCCATAACAGACTGTTCAATATCCGAAAGATCACGATTAACCTTGGTCCCTTCTCCCTTCCCTCCAAACAACCTGTCAATAATAGAAAAAGTAATTGCCGGATCAATCTCCAGTACCGCAGAACCTTTTAACGGATCCATATTTATTATTCCGAGAGTTGTAGGATTTGGTATGGAACGTATAAACTCTTCGTAGGTAAGCTGATCAACAGAAGCGACATGAACATTTACTAAACTACGAAGCTGTGCAGACATAGCTGTTGTTGTAAGCCTGGCAAATGTTTCATGCATAATGGAAACAGTTCTAATTTGTTCTTTCGAGAATTTATCAGGTCGTTTAAAATCATAAATCTTGATTTTACGTTGTTCCTGAGTCTGGCTAACTGCTTCTGTTTCAATCTCACCGGTAGAAATTGCTGTTAATAACTGATCAATTTCATCCTGTGAAAGTACTTCGTTCATCTGTTCTCCATCTAAAACTCTATTACATTAAAATCCAGAAAAACAATTTCCTGAACAGAGGAATCTTTAACAAGTCTGTTGATTGCCTGCTTTAATTCATTTTTTATCTGTTTTTCCTTATCTGCTGTCAATTCAGATGCTTTTTTCTTTGCAAAAAAGCTGCGAATCCTGTCAACAATAATCTCGTTTCTGGCAATTAAATCTGTCTGGACCGTTGTATTTTCCATCTCGTATCCAAGTTTGGGATGAAGAACAATGGTAGTTGGATTCTCATCTGCTGTTCTGACACGTATTTCTTTCAAATCGTACCATTGAAGTATATCAGGTACTTCACTATACTCAAGAGAATCAGAAGGATACACTACATTCTGAGGTCCTTTATTCAGGAAATGCACCGTAAAAACAACAATAGTAACTATAAAAATTACTGCTCCCAGTCCCAGTGCTACCCATTTCAGGAGACGCAATACAACAGCAGGTATAAAACCTGTTTTCCCGCCAAGCTCCTGACCATCACCTCCGGCTATTTCTTCTTCAGCAAAAACTTCTTCATCGCTCATCAACTACTCCCAAATCCCTGACATGGAATTTTATCAAAATTGACAGAATTATGCAAACAAAATATGCTATAAATGACCGTCAGTAAGAATAATAATATCAACTCTTCTATTGTATGCCCGTCCCTCTTTAGTATCTTCTGATGCCAAAGGAACTGTATCTGCAAAACCAGCCACCTGAAACTGGTCCTCATTCACACCAAAATCAACTAAATAATGCAAAACATTGATTGATCTTGCCGTAGAAAGCTCCCAGTTACTGGGCCAGGGGCTATCCGGATCTGTTGGAGTAGAGTCAGTATGCCCCTCTATCCGGAAAATTTTGTCTGATAAATCATCATAACTCAGTAAAAGGGCTGCTTTCTGAAGAGTATCTCTGGCCTGCTCAATATTAATATCAGCTGTTCCTGCTTCAAAAAAAGAATCAGCTGCAAGACTGATAACAAGTCCCCTTTCATCCTCTTTGATTCTTATTTTTTTTGTCTTCAATTCCGGCTGAAATGAACTGATTGCTCTCTTCCGTGCTGTTGCCAATGCTCTTGCATTTTCCATTGAAGGCAACGACATTACATTATTACCCAATTCTGCAAGTTTACCGGCCTGAAGTGTATTACCACCTGTCTGAATACCTAAACCGCTGAATGCAGCAAGGATCAGTTTTATCCGGGAACCTTCCTCGATTGGAGGAGAGTAAAGAAGAACAAAGAAACACAAAAGAAGAGTTACCATGTCACCATAGGTGAGCATATACTCAGCTACAACCTGCTCACAGGGTGGACATTTTTTTTGTTTACCAGCCATCAGTTACTCCTACCCACCTAATCACCCGCCATCTCTTCCATCATCGATTTACGCTTAACAGGATCAAGAAAAGATACAAGTTTAAATTTAAGAATATTAGGATTATCACCTGCCTGAATAGAGAGTATTCCTTCAATCATTATTTCCCTTGTTAAACGTTCCTCCTGGTCCCTGTCAGTAAGTTTATTCTTAAATGGAATCAGCACCATATTTGCAAAAATTGAACCATACATAGTTGTTATCAATGCAAGGGCCATACCTGATCCAATTGCATCCGGATCGTCAAGGTTTGCAAGCATCGCGATAAGCCCTGCAAGCGTACCAATCATTCCGAAAGCAGGAGCAAGTGAACCCCAATCCGCAAAAAACTTGATACCTATTCCATGTCTTGTTTCAAGCTGTTCCAGATCACTGAAAAGTATTGCCTTTATTATCTCCGGGTCCGTACCGTCTACAACCATCTGTATTCCATCTTTTAAAAACTCATCACTTACATCTTCAATATCATCTTCAAGGGCCAGTAATCCTTCTCTTCGTGCCCGTTCTGAAAAATTCACAAGTGTGGAAATAGTTTTTTCAAGTTCATAGTTAGGAATTCTAAACACATGATTCATGATTTTAGACAGACCAAGTACCCGTGAAAGTGGATTGGAAATCATCATAGCGGCAAAAGAACCACCAATTACCATTAAAAACGAGTTAAGATCTACATAAATAGAGAGTCCACTCCCACCCAGGGCCATTGAAAGCAGGATCAGCCCAAATCCCATGCCCAGCCCTATAATCGTTGATATATCCATCTAAAGTCTACTCCTCGTTCTTAAAGGCACCGATCAACCTTCTGTATTCTACAATGCGATCAAAGATTGTCTGATAATCATCTTTGATTATCAGCCTTTTACCGGAAAGCATGATAAGTGTAGTATCAGGATTACATTCGACATATTCTATCTGATGAGGGTTAATATAGTATCTATCCCCGTTTAATCTTGTTACTTCTATCATATCACACCTTCCATCTTACCTCTTCATACCTATCGTTTAAGCGTCAGTAGTTCCTGAAGCATTTGATCTGATGTAGTTATTGTTTTAGAGTTTGCCTGAAAACCTCTTTGTGTTACGATCATATCAGTAAACTGTTCAGCAAGATCAACATTACTCATTTCCAGAGCCCCGGCAATCATCTTGCCTTTACCCGCAATCCCGGACTGACTTATATTAGGATCACCGGAATTATTTGATATTACATAAGTACTTTCTCCTGCTTTCTCCAAACCTCCGGGATTAGTAAAACTGGCCAGTGCCACCTGTCCAAGAAGTCTGTTTGTTCCATTGGAATAAACCCCGGTTATCTGCCCGGACTGATCAATCTTAAAGTTTTCAAGATATCCCATTGGATAACCATTCTGCCTGAATGCCTTTGTAGAACTCTTCTCTGCAAACTGGGTTACAGAATTAACCACACTGCCTACATCTCCAAGATTAAGAAGAAAATTCTGTCTCACCTGGCCGGCACCTTCATCAGCTGCTGCGAGCACATCAAAACCTACATTTAACTGAAGAGTTCCGGTATCAATCCTTTCACCTTCAGTATCCACTGCACCCATCAATACACCCAGATTACTGAATTCAACAATGAATGTATCTGCTACACTATTAATATCACCCGTATCAACAAGAGTGTTTGTAGTAATGTCTGTATCAGGGTCCACTATTACCTGTCCCTGCCATTGGTTCTCCACACCGGGGACTTTAGTAAAATTAACTCTCATAGTATGTGTATTGCCAAATGAATCATATATCGCTTTATCAATACTCCAGGTACCTTCCCTCGTTTCAAGAGGTCCTGCTCCGGCATTAATGTCATCTGTTCTTTTATCAAGATTACAGGCCAGTTCAACCTCGGAAGTTGAAGCTGCAGGATCTTTGCTTCCAACCGGAATAACCAGATCACCAACATCAGCAGCAGCATTTACAAAACTCTGTCCGTCAATAGTTTCTGCAGCCCAGCCCTGGACCTTCATACCATTTGCCGGATTTATTAAAGTACCATTTTCATCCAGACCAAAT
>DAOWMA010000286.1 GCA_030643345.1 Spirochaetaceae bacterium | reverse complement strand
GAAATTAAAACAGATATGGAATCACAATCTCCAATGGCAAGACTTCTGCAGGGAGATGTGGGAAGCGGGAAAACCCTGATTGCTTTCATTGCTGCTCTTGGAATAATTGAATCCAACGGTCAGGCAGCATTTATGGCTCCTACGGAACTCCTTGCAAGACAACATGCAGAAAACGCAGCAAAGCTTTTGGGACCTCTTGGTGTACGCCTTGCCTTTTTAAGCGGTAATGTTAAAAACAGTCAAAGGAAACCCCTTCTTGCAGCTCTTAAAAATGGAGAAATTGATTTAATTATCGGTACTCATGCACTTTTTACAGGTAATGTAGAATTTAAAAACCTGCAATTTGTAATAGTGGATGAACAACACAAATTCGGAGTCCTGCAAAGATTAGCTCTTTTAGATAAAGGAGACACACCGGACCTGCTTCTTATGACTGCTACCCCCATTCCAAGGACCCTTACTTTAACACTTTTTGGAGATATGGATGTTTCCATAATACGCACAATGCCAGTCGGAAGGAAACCTATAGTTACCCACCTGGCTGCTATGGATAACGAAACAAAAGTCTACCAGGCTGTAAGGGCAGAAATTGAAAGAGGTCATCAGGCCTATTTTGTCTACCCAAGAATAGAGGAGAGTGATACTTCAGGTAATTTAAAAGATGCAGAGGGTATGTATGAATATCTACAGAAGAAGATCTTCCCTGATTTCAGAGTGGGACTTATCCATTCAAAATTACCGGAAGAGGAAAAAATTAGAACAATGGACAATTTTTCTTCCGGCAGTACAAATATTCTTGTTTCCACAAGTGTAGTTGAAGTTGGAGTTGATATTCCAAATGCAACATGCATGGTCATTGAGCATGCAGAGCATTTCGGCCTCTCCGGCTTACATCAGCTTAGGGGAAGGGTTGGAAGGGGACCAGCTCAATCCTATGCCTTTCTTGTATATACCAAAGAGTTAAGTGACATAGGGAAAATGAGACTTAAAACGATGATGAACTTTAATGATGGTTTTTCCATATCTGAAGAGGACCTAAAGCTTAGAGGGCCGGGAGAACTTGCAGGTAGCAGACAATCAGGTTTTCTCAATCTTACATATGCAGATCTTGTCAGAGATATAAGAATCCTTGAAGATGCAAGACGCGATGCATTTGATATTCTGGAGAAAGATCCAGGGTTTCTTAGACAGGAAAATAAAGTTATTCGTGAAGTTTTTGATAAGTGTGCGCCGTTTAAAGGGGCTTTGGATAATGAATAGGAAAATGCTATATGAAACAAAAATGATTCATGGCAGAGACGCAAGGCATTGCGTCTGTACTTTTAAATATAAATTTGTAGACCAGAAGAGAATATTATGCGTATAACAGGAGGGATATATGGAGGGCGCAGGGTAAAATGTCCCCCTGGAGATATTCGTCCATCAATGGATCGCAGAAGAGAATCTCTTTTTTCAATTCTCGGTAATCTTGAGGGTCAGTCTTTTCTGGATCTCTTTGCCGGTTCCGGTGTAGTGGGGATTGAAGCAGCCTCCAGGGGAGCTTCTCCAGTCCTGCTTATTGAAAAAGATAGGGGAAAGAAGCTGGTCATCCTGGAAAATCTAACAATAGTGAAAACTGATATTTCTCTATGGATGATGGATGTCAGACGCTATATAGATACAGCGAAATCCAAATGGGATATTATCTATGCAGACCCACCCTTCCCTTTTACAGGACGAAAAGAAATTATTCTGCAGATTGATAAAAACAATATATTGGCAGAAAACGGCATAATTATTATGCATCATCCCTCTTCCGATAAATGGGAAGATACAGTTGGTAGTTTCGAGTGTTTTGATGTTCGAAAGTACGGAGGATCTGTTTTGAGTTTTTTCAGGAGGGAACAGCCGATAATATCAGGGCTATAATTGTAAACCCAGCAGTAATTCAGCGGATTTGGAACGAAGGGATTGACCGCGAGACTCGCAGCGGTCATTCCCTCCCCCCATTTACCTATTAAGAAATTAATTTAACAATTTTTTTAAGCTGATTTTTTTTCTGATCTTTTAAATGCTGAAAGAGAAATCCAAGTTCCTTATTTTTAGTAAGTTTTTCAAGATCATGATAAAGTCCAAATGCATTTCGTATCTTTTTTTCAACCAGTTTAAGAAAATCATTTTCTGAAATACTATCATCAATATCCTCTTTAATGACAAATCTCTCAAAATAATTTGCCTCCTGAGGGCGTTTAAGTTTTTCATCAAGATGAATAAGAACGTTCGGATTATCAATTAAAACTTTAATCCTTTTTACAAGATCTGCAGACTTTGAAGACATATCCATTAATATATCGTTTGTTTCCGTACTGAACTTTCCTTCAAACTTTTTATTGGAATTTCTGCAGTTTTCTTCAAACTGATAAGACTTTTCCAGAACTTCGAGGATACTGTTGTAGAAAAGATTTTCTTTATTTTCCAGCATCTTATCAATACCCAGCGCCGCCTGATGTCCTACTGCAATACCGGTAATAACATCCGGACCTTTAATAATATCTCCGGCAATAAAAAGCCAGTCTAAACTCGATTGATAGAATTCATCTACCTTTTGACGCCTGCCGTCCATCTCCAGCTTATCTGTATAATCACCAAGGTAGTCCATATCCGGAGCCTGACCAATAGATTCAACAACCATCGTACCTTCCAACAGCATTATGTCGTTTTCATCAAATTTCGGTGAAAATCTGCCCTCTTCATCAAAAACACTGACACACTTGTTCGTCCTTAGGCCTTTAATTTTATCGTTCTCAAGTACAATCTCAACCGGTCCGCGTCCCGGGAAGAATACACATCCTTCTTCAGTTGCTTCCTCGATTTCCTCATCATCAGCAGGCATAATATCCCTACTTTCAAGGGAAGTTACTGTTATATGAACCTTTCCATATTTCTGTCGCTGTTTTCTTGCCAAAGATCGTGCAATATCCATGGCCACATTACCGCCGCCAATAACCACTATCTTCTCATCAACCTGAATTTCTTCACCTCTGGTAATCTTATTTAGTAGTTCAATAGACTGGAAAACATCCTTATGATTGGTTCCGGGTACACGAGTGCTTCTACCCAGATGAAGACCGGTAGCAATAAGTACTGCATCATAGTCTCTGTGAAGATCATCAAACTGAATATCTTTTCCTACAGTAGTGCTGCATTTAATTTCAACACCAACTTTCTTAATATAATCAATATCTTTATCAAGTGCAGGATATGGAAGTCTGTATTCAGGAATACCGTAGCGCATCATACCACCCGGTTCAGGGAAGGATTCAAAAATAACAACCTTGTAACCCATTAACCGCAAGTAATATCCCCCTGCAAGTCCTGCAGGACCTGAACCAACTATTGCAATACTCTTTCCCAGTGGTTTAACCACTTTCAGGTTATTTATATCTCCATATTGGTCGGCAGGGATAAAATCCATAGCGTATCGCTTAAGCCATCTGATAGCAATTGGTTCACCACGCTGGCCAATACTACATGCTGTTTCACAATTATGTGTACATATACGTCCGCAAACTTCCGGAAGCGGGTTAGTTTTATAGATCTGCCGACCCGCTTCTGAGAGATTGTTGTCCCATATTGACTCAATATATTCCGGTATATTCATGTGAGCAGGACAGGCATCTGTACAGAGACCACAGCCAACACATCT
>DAOWMA010000098.1 GCA_030643345.1 Spirochaetaceae bacterium | reverse complement strand
TCTGGTGTTACCAGCAGCTTAAATACAATCGGCTGCTTTCTACCGTATACACCTTTTCATTATATGCTGATGGGAAACCCTGGTATCTCTGCAATGGTTCTTACCAGCGGGAATATTTCCAGTGAACCAATTGAGATAGATAATGACTCTGCACTTAACAGATTTTCAGGATTCTGTGATGCTGTACTGACATATAACAGAGATATTCAAAACAGGACTGATGACTCCGTTGTACGAATAATAAATGGAAAAGAAAGAATACTCAGACGATCCAGAGGTTATGCTCCTGAATCTATTACAGCCGGCACAAATGTTGAGGGAATACTTGCAACCGGTAGTGAACTGAAAACCTGCTTCTGTATCGGGAAAGAGAACAAAGCTGTTTTAAGTCAGCATATCGGTGATTTAAAGAATTTTGAAACCCTTGAATTTTACAGGGAATCCATGAACAGATATAATAATCTCTACAGGTTTACCCCTTCACTAATAGCTCACGATCTTCACCCGGATTATATAAGTACAAGCTATTTTGATAATTATTCAGTACCAAAGATTGCCATCCAGCATCATCATGCTCATATAGCCTCCTGCATGGTGGAAAATGGTGTTAGTAACGAAGTCATCGGGTTTAGTTTTGACGGAACAGGCCTTGGAGATGACGGTCATATATGGGGAGGAGAAATCTTTACCTGCAACTTTGTTAATTATAAAAGACACTTCCACTTTAAATACATTCCCCTTCCTGGTGGAGACAAAGCAGCTGCTGAACCATGGAGAATGGCTGTTTCAGCTCTTTACTCTGCTACAGGCCGGGAGTTTTTAGAAATGGATCTGCCATTTCTAAGGGAAATTCCAGGTACTGATATAGAAATACTTCTGGATATAATAGATAAAAAAATCAACTCCCCTTTAACATCCAGTGTTGGGAGACTCTTTGATGCTGTATCAGCAATGCTTGGACTTTGTCTCTACAGCAGCTTCGATGCGGAAGCACCCATGCGACTTGAAGCAGTTATAGATGATGTCCCGGAAACTAACGAATACTACCCTTTTCAAATTCAAAAAGAAATCAGCCTGGATTCTTCATTCCGAGCAATAATAAAGGACATTATGGGGGGTTCTGCTGCTGCTGTTATTTCAACTAAATTTCATAACACAATTGTTGAAATTATCTGCTCATCTGCAGATTTGTTAAGAGAAGAAACAGGGATAAATAAAGCTGCACTTTCCGGGGGTGTTTTTATGAACGAATACCTTCTTAAAAAGGCAGAAACAAGACTGACAGAAATGGGATTTGAAACGTTTACCCACAGTAAAGTTCCCTCCAATGACGGCGGGCTTGCTCTGGGGCAACTGGTAATTGCAGCTTATATGAGAAACCAGAAAAGGAATAATATATGTGTCTGAGCATACCGGCAGAAGTACTGTCAATAGATGGCGATATGGCAGAGGTCAGTGTAGGGGGAACCATGTATAACGCAAGCATTAGGCTTGTTGAAGATGTTGATGTGGGTGATTTTATCCTTATACATTCAGGATATGGAATTGCCAAAATTGATGAGGCAGAAGCTAATGATACTCTGAATCTTATGCAGGAAATTAAGAAAAAGGCTGAAAGGAGCTGAACTATTAAATTTATTGATGAATTCAGAAACAAAAAACTCATTGATGAAGCAGTTGAAGCTATCAGGGATATCTCAACTAAAGACATTACATTAATGGAAGTATGCGGCGGCCATACCATGTCCATACACAAGTTCGGTATCCCTTCACTCCTGCCTGAAAATATTAAACTTCTTTCCGGTCCCGGTTGTCCTGTTTGTGTTACCTCCAGATATTTTATTGATGATACAGTGGCCTGCAGCAAAATTGATGACGTAATCCTGACAACTCTGGGAGATTTAATTAGAGTTCCAGGTACAGAAACCTCCCTGCATGAAGAAAAATCAGCAGGCAGAGATATTCGAATTGTATATTCAGTTCTGGATGCTATAAAAATCGCACAAGACAACAGAGACAAAAAAATTGTGTTCCCCGGTATTGGTTTTGAAACAACTGCTCCATTAAGTGCTGCAGCTATACTTCAGGCAACAGAGATTGGTCTGGATAATTTTTATATTCTAAGCGCTCATAAGATTATGCCCCCTGTAATGGCAGCACTGATTGATGAAGGAGTTAACATTGACGGCTACATTTGTCCCGGACATGTAAGTGTAATAACAGGTACGCAAATTTACGAACCAATTGTAAAAAACTACGCCCTGGGTTGTGTTGTATCAGGATTTGAACCTCTCGATATACTTCAATCTATCTATATGCTTGTTCATCAGATCGAAAAAGGCCAGCCTGAACTTGAGAATCAGTATTGCCGCGCAGTTAAACCGGAAGGGAATATTAAGGCACAAAAGATGATGTACCGTGTATTTAAAACCCGTGATGATTGGTGGAGGGGAATTGGTATCATTCCGGACAGCGGTTTATCATTAACAGATGAATTTAAAGCCTTTGATGCAGGACAGCTTTTTGAATCTCTTCCAGGAACCCACTCAGATAAAGACAAAGGATGTATCTGCGGAGAAATCCTAAAAGGGTTAAAAACACCTGAAGATTGCCCCCTTTTCAGTAAAGCCTGCACACCTGTCGATCCCGTTGGCGCATGCATGGTTTCAAGTGAAGGATCCTGTGCAGCCTGGTATAAATATGCAAGGGGGGCTGTATGAGTTCTAATATTGTAACCCTTGATCACGGAAGCGGTGGAAAGCTCACTATGGACCTTATTAAAATGTTTACTGATTACTTTGGGAATTCCGGACCTTCCGGGATGGCTGATTCTGCTGTGGTTGATGCTGCAACGAATATTGTCGCTTTTACAACAGATTCCTATGTAGTTAATCCCATCCATTTCCCGGGAGGGGATATAGGGAAACTGGCAGTCTGCGGCACAGTAAATGATCTGGCTGTATCCGGAGCAGTCCCCCGGTATATCAGCTGTGCATTTATTCTGGAAGAGGGCCTTAAAATAAGCGAACTGGAACAAATCGTAGAATCTATGGCTAAAACAGCTAAGGCAGCAGGTGTAATCATTGTAACCGGAGACACGAAGGTCGTAGAGAGGGGTGCATGCGACAGGATGTTTATAAATACTTCAGGTGTGGGTTTCTTAAAACAAAAACACAGATCTATAGGTTTGGGTATAAATGTAAAACCTGGAGATAAAATTCTAATAAACGGAAATATCGGTGATCATGGTCTTGCAGTTCTTTCAATTAGAAACTCATTTACAAATGATATCAAAACTGACTGTGCACCCCTTAATAACCTGATCGAAAACTGCCTGGCTGTAAATGACAGTATCCATTTTATGAGAGACGCCACCAGAGGAGGCCTTGCAGCAGTTCTCAACGAACTGGCTGAAAAAATTGGGTTCGGAGTGATATTAATTGAGAATTCGATACCTCTGGCAGAAAACACCCGCGGCCTTTGTGAGTTCCTTGGTTTCGATCCCCTGCACCTGGCAAATGAAGGAAAGGTTATAATTGTCGCAGGGGAAGGCTGGGAAGATATTCTTAGTACCATGAAATCCCACCCATTTGGTAAAGAAAGTCAGGTAATTGGAACCATAGTCGATAAACACCCGTGCAGAGTTGTTCTTGAAACTGAAATTGGCGGAAGTCGAATAATAGATATACCGGCAGGTATGCAGCTGCCGAGGATATGCTGATGCATGAATTAACTGTAGTATCAAACATTTTTAAAATAATCCTTGAAACTGCAGAAAGTAATAATTTATCAAAAATATCAAAGGTAAGTCTAAAAGTGGGACGCCAGAGACATCTGGCTCCTGATCTGATGAAATTTGCATTTGATTCTGTTTCCAAAAATACAATAGCCTCTGGTGCATTTCTGGATATTGATAGAGTGGATATAAAAATGAAATGTCTATCCTGCGGGCTGGAATTTACTGTAAAAGACAACACTTATCTCTGCATCTCATGTGGTTCAGCCGAACTCGAAACTATATCGGGTAAAGACCTGTTAATAGAAAGTATTGAAGGGGAGGTATGATGGAAATTGCAATTATGAAAGCAGTTCTGGAAGAGAACAGTGACAGAGCCGGAGAAATTAAGGAACTACTGAATAAGAAGCAAATTCTGCTTCTTAATCTTATAAGTTCTCCGGGCTCAGGGAAGACAACCCTGCTGGAAAAGACAGTGGAACATTTTAAAGATAAATATTCCATTGCAGTTATTGAAGGGGATATTACAACTGCCAGAGATGCTGAAAGACTTGAAAAGTACAGGATACCCCTTGTTGTTATAAACACTGATGGTGCATGTCATCTAAATTCCATGAGTATTAAGAAAGCTCTCATGCAGTTTGATCTGGATTATCTTGATATAATTTTTATTGAAAATGTCGGTAATCTTGTCTGTCCGTCAGAATTCGATATTGGAGAAAATGCAAAAGTTGCCATGCTGAGTACTGTCGAAGGAGATGATAAACCAGCAAAGTATCCCCTTCTCTTCCGGGAATCAGAGCTTCTGATCCTTAATAAAATGGATCTGGAGCCATATACAAACTTCAATAAAGAATCCTTCTACAAGGATCTGGAAAAAATAAATAAAAACCTGCCTGTCATTGAAACATCCTGCACTAAGAATGAAGGGCTTTCCGAGTGGTTCGAGTGGGTTGGGAGAAAAGCCATTGATGGAGGTATCAAAAAATGACCACAGTATTAAACAAGCAGTCAACAAAGGACGGTGTCTTCGATGGACTGGGAAGAGCTCTGGAGAAATACAAAATTGCTGCATTAACAAAAAAGGATGGAAAAGTTCTTTTTGACTATGTAACAGATGTCAGAAAGATCGAACAGGATTATACTCCTACGGTACTCTCTCCCAAAAAATTCTTTTTTCCTCAGGAGGAAGTTATACTGGAGTACACCTTCGATGGAAAGGTTACTGCAAAAACAAATCCCGGGAAAATAGTACTTTTTGGTGTAAGACCATGTGATATTACAGGTATAAAAATTCTTGATGAAGCATTCTCCGAAAGTCATGGAGATCCGAACTATCTATCAAAGAGGGAAAACTCTGTAATTATCGGAATAGATTGTAAGTCTGTCTGTGATAAAGATGCTTTCTGCTATCGTGTTAATTCACAAAACCCTGAATCCGGATTCGATATAATGCTCCATGATATTGGTAACGATTATTCCATGACAATAGTGACTGACAAAGGCAAGGATTTCGCGGAAAACTATTTTGACTCCAGTCTTTTTGATTATGCGGCTCTGGCAAAATTCAATATCGAAAAAAAGGAAACCTTCGCCAAAGCGGGCGGTCCATGGGAGGACCTTGATAATCTTCCTGAAATATTTGAAGAGAATTCCAATCATAAAATTTGGGAAACAGAAGCAGAAAGGTGCTTAAGCTGCGGTTCCTGCATAATGGTATGCCCCACCTGTTATTGTTTTGATGTAATTGATGAACTTGCATTAAGCATGAAGGTAGGAGACAGACTTCGTCGATGGGACGCCTGCATGCTCCGGAGTTTTGCTGAAGTTGCCGGTGGTGAAAACTTCAGGGAAGAAGTTGAAAACAGAGTAAAACACAGGATCAATAGAAAGTTTAATTTCCTTATGAAAAAACACGGACAGTCAGTCTGCGTTGGCTGTGGTCGATGCGTGAGAGCATGTCTTGCAGACATCTCACCTGTTACCATTGTAGAAGAACTAATAAAAACCAGTAAAACATTAAAGCTTGAGGTAAAAAATAATAATCTGTATCTACCGGAAAAAGTTACAATAACCAGAATAGAGCAGTTCACCGAAAACGAGAAATTTTTTGAAGTAGAGTTTGATAATGGACGAAGCCTGGGTCATGATCCAGGTCAGTTTGTTCAACTCTCAATACTTGGAATTGGAGAGGCGGCAATTTCTATTTCATCACCTCCCAGTTACGGTAATCGCTTCGAGATGGTTATAAGAGCTGTTGGAGATGTAACTAATAAACTTAAAACCTTTAAAACTGGTGAAAATCTGTTTATTCGCGGTCCCTTTGGACATGGTTTTGATGAAAAAATACAGGAAGAGATGGAGGGAAAACATATACTGTATATTGCCGGAGGCATAGGCTATGTACCTCTAAGATCTTTGATTAATTTAACACTTAAACATCCGGAGAAGTACGAAAAACTTTCAATCCTGTATGGATGCAAAACACCTTCTGCCCGGATGTTTAAGGATGAACTGGAATATATTGCAGAGATGAAGAATAATGTGGAAATTCTTGAAACTGTCGATATCTCCGAGGATAAATGGCTCCAGCACTGCGGTGTGATTACAGAACTTATTCCAATGGTTGATTTTAATCCCGATAATACGATTGCCATTATCTGCGGTCCTCCTGTTATGTATAAATATGTAATTCAAACTTTAAAGAAACAAAGGCTTACTACTAATAACATGTTTGTATCCTTGGAGAGAAGGATGAAGTGCGGTGTAGGCAAATGTGGTCACTGCCAGATTGATGATATATATGTCTGCCAGGAAGGTCCTGTATTTCGATTCTCAGATATAGAAGATAAAGAGGAGGCACTGTAATGAATAAACCAAAGGTAGCTTTCTTTGATTTTACATCCTGCGAGGGATGTCAATTATCCATTTTAAACCTGGAAACCGAACTTTTGGAACTTCTGGATATTATTGATATTGTAGAGTTCAGAGAAGCAATGAGCGAAAAATCAAGCACTTACGATATTGCTGTAATTGAAGGAAGTTTCTCCAGAGACAAAGACCTAAAGAGACTTAAGAAGATACAGGAAACTGCCAGTGTTGTAATTGCAATGGGCGCCTGTGCCCATATTGGTGGAATTAACAGTCTAAGAAACAATCAGACAAGAGAGGATGTTCAGAAAATCGTTTACCCTGAAAACCCTACATTGTATGAAACAAATAAAAAAGCCCTGCCTGTATCGGCCGCAATCAAGGTGGATGCCTTTATTCCAGGCTGCCCGGTAGATGTAGGGGAATTTGTTAAGGTGGTAAAAAATCTGGTACTGGGGAAAGCTCCCGGACTGCCTACTTACCCTGTTTGTGTTGAATGCAAGATGAATGAAAATACCTGTGTTTATGAATTAGGGAAGACCTGTCTTGGACCGGTTGTAAGAGCGGGATGTAACGCTATATGCATCTCCAACGGTGGTGTATGCATCGGATGCAGGGGATTAATACCCAATCCGAACATCAACTCACAAAAGGATATTATGGAAAAATACGGACTCAATATGAATCTGATAATGGACTCAATGAATCTCTTCATGACCGAAGAAAACAAGG